>JBBSLV010000335.1:0-4826 GCA_038233535.1 Tepidisphaerales bacterium
CAGCTTTCTGTTCCTCAAGACCGACCCGAACGAGCTGCTTTTGATGACGGACATCCCCAACGTCGATCGCCCGTGGCGGTCGATGTCGGCGGTCATCGACACGGATTGGTATCCGGCCAGCTATCCGTGGCACACGGTGATCGAGCTGTCGCGCAGCGAGAAGCGCATCACAATCAAAAAGGGCGATCCGCTGTGCCGCTTGATCCCGGTGCGCCGCGACACCTACTTCGCCGGCGAGATGACGCCGCACGCCTTCGACGACTTCTTCGCCCGAGGCCAGCAGTGGCTGGCGACGCACGGGAAGGTGCAGCACGAGGGAGCGATCGACATAACGCGCACCTACGTCAGGCAGACGGTGAAGTCGAAGTTTGTCGTGATGACATAGGAAAGCACCATGACGCGCGGAATGCGATGAGACGCGCGGAATGCGATGAGACGCGCGGAATGCGATGAGACGCGCGGAATGCGATGAGACGCGCGGAATGCGATGAGACGCGCGGAATGCGATAAGCGGGGCGCGAGATGCTTACCGCGCGCCCGCGGGGGCGGGTTGGGGCGCTAGGGTCAGGATGAACCGCTCGACATTCTCCGCGGCGTCGCCTACGCCGGATTTGCTCTGCTTGTCGATTTCCGTCAGCAAATCCAGCGCGCGACCGTAGCCGTCCCTGCCCAGCAGCTCGGCGTTCTTCACGAAGCGGTCGAAGCCGTCCTTGTACTTCCAGCGAAGCTTCTGGCTTGCGCCGGAGCGCGGGCCGGTCGTGACGACTGTCGCCACGTCGCCCAACCAGATGCCCAGCCAGGTGACGGCGCGGAATTCGGTGGATGGGTCCGACGCCAGCAGTTGCCGCCAGCGCCCCAGCGCGTCGCCGACGTTGCCGGCGGCGAGCGCATTGGTCAGATCCCACATCTCGCGCTCGCGCGTGAACGCGACGTTGGCGCACACCGTGTCGAGCGAGACCTTCCCCGCGTCGCACTGAATGGCGAGCTTGGCCAGCTCCGTGTCGAGCCGGCCGAGATCCGCGCCGACATAGTCGACGAGCAGTTTCGCGGCGTCGGGCATCAGCGTGACCTTGTGGGCGCGCTTCGCGTGGTCGATCGCCCAGCGGGCCAGATCCTTCGGCGGGGCGCACGACTCGATGGCGCCGACTTTCGCGATTGCCTTGGCGATCCGCTGCGTCGCCGGAAGCGAACTGAGGCGCAAGACGAGGGTGGCAGAACTCGATGGCTTGTTCACATAGTCTTCGAGTTGTTCGCGGTGGCGGGTGATCAGCGCATCTGCTTCGCGGACGGTGACGAGCTTCGTGCCTCCGCCGAACATGGCATAGCTCTGCAATTCGTCCAGCAAATCACCAAGCTGAGCCGTTTCCCCGTCGTAGTCGATTCGCTGCGCGCCGGGGGGAAGCTGACCGGTAATGTCGCGCAGCTTCTGGAGTTGGAGGAACGGGTCGGAGCCGACCAGCGCGTACACCGGCTTGAGCATCCAACCTTTGTACGACCGGACAAAAAGCCGGTCAAACGAACCTTCGCGCTTCGACTTACGTTTTGTGATGTGAATCGGCTACACTCCGCCGGGCAAAACGGCCGATAACCATGGAAGGTCAATCGGCTGATCTGGGGCTTCGGGAGACCACAATTATGTCGCATCCGTACAGCGCGTTCTGCGAGGACTTCTACGTTAACATGCGGTTGGGTTCTCAACTGAACCTGCCGCACAACCGGGAAACCCTTCTGCACTTCTTCGAGCGCGTGCAGAAGCAGTACCCGACGATGAGCCGCTTCCGTAAAACCGAAGGCGGGGACTTCAACATCGAGGAAGACCGCTCCGGCCGCAGCTATCGCTGGACGAGCATGGAACAGAAGCGCATCAGCGCCGGCCATGTGAACCCCGCCGACATCGACGAGGCGCTGAAGCTTCACACCAGCCTGCTGGAAACCGCGCCGCATTACCTGGGCATCAGCCCGGTCGAAATCGACTACCTCGACGTGCTGTTCGGCTTCGACCTGGAGTTCGGGGGCAATCACGACGAGATCATCGCCGAAAGCTTGTTCGCCGACTCACCGCTGAATTGCCTGAACGACGTGGAAGGCGCCCGCGCCGTCGACTTCCAGCCGACGATCACCGTCGCGCTGAGCGAGGATTGCCGGCTCCAGGCGCGGATCGACATCGTGACGCGCACCAACAGCTATCAGGTGCGCACCGGCGATTACTCCGACGATGTGATCAGCGTATACCTGATCCTTCGGCGCTACTGGGGCGACAAGCCGAAAGAGCCGATGGAGCAGCTGTTCACGAAGATGGCCGAGCGCGCTGATGAGCTGGCGCAGCAGTACGTCGTGCCGCGCATCCTCCGCCCGATCTCGTCGGCGATCGCGTCGCGGTCGTAGGGCGCTGCTGCCAGTGATCGTGATTCGCGGCTGGTGATTTGTCGCTCTGGCCGTCTCGTCGTGTGACGCCAGAGCCCACTTGATGCCCATACGTTGTCAGCGCTTCGCCGGCGCTTGCGACGCTTCGTCCGCGCGCGTCACCGTGAGTTGTCCCGCCGCGTCGGTCACAACGAATCGGTTCACGCCCGGATCGAGAATCTTATCCGCCCGGCTCGGCGAATCCTTTCCCGCGGCAAGCATCTGCGACATCTTCATTCGGCCACGGTACACGCGCAGCACCGCGCGGGCGTCGGGGTGGAGCTTCGCCTTCTTCTGCCTCCGGGCCGTGTTCCCCGGCGGGATGATCACCCCGCCCAGCTCCTCGTCCTCGACGACGAAGTTGATCGCGATGCTCTCCGGGGATCGCCAGCCTTCTTCCTCCGGGCCCCCGATCTTCGTCAGCCAGGCGACGACGTCCCGGCTGCTTTCGTTGCGGACCGACACGTCGAATGTCTCCGTGCGCGTCGCGCACCCGGTGGAGAGCAGACCGAAGAGCAACATCACGGCGACGGGTAACGAAAATCTCATGCGCGGGATCATACCGGCTTCAACCCCGGCCGGGCAGGACGCGCGCCGTGAGCACCTCGGCGCCCCCGGCTGCACCGTACGCGGCGCGCAGCTCATCGTCGGAGCCGTACGTTTTGCCCGGCACGCGGCAGGCGGGGATCTGCACCTCGACCTCGCTTACTGCGAACGGCCAGGGATCGACCAGCACGTCATTCCCGCGGCGGGCGAGGCTCAGCTTCACCTTTTCGCCCGCGGGCTTGCGGAACACGTCCTGCGTCTGATTCATCGGCGTCGTCGTGCAGCACGCGGCCAGGCTGATCGCATCCATCGCCTGGAGCAACCGAAAGTTGAACTGCAACCCATCCTCGGCCCGCTGCATGACTTCCCTGGGCAGCCCCGCGTGGTGCAGCGGCTTCTCCGCGCGCAGCCCCAGCCGCTGGCGAAGCGCTTCCTGCCGCGCGATCTCGTGCTGCTGAAATTTGATGATGGCGAACCGGTCCTGCGGGTTGTCCAGGTCGAATTTCTCGTGGGTGAAGCCCGTCTCGCTCGTCGCGAACACCGACAGCGACAGCACGTGCAAGCTCGTGAGCAGCCCCGCGTACGGGTCCGCCGCCGACGCCTTGTCGGCCGACGCGGCCCACACCTTCAGCCCGACCGGCCGCGTCGTCTCGAACACGTCCGACGGCAAACCCTGCTTGTTCAGCGTCGGCGCATCATCGTGCAGCGGCCAGCCGCAGTCGTGCAGCGCAACTCCGCGGATCGTCTGCGCCCGCGGCTCGGGCGCGGCAAACGTTTCGTTCCCGAACTGCTCGGCCAACACCCCCGCGACCAGCGCGTGATCGTACTGCGCGATCAAAAGAAAATCGCCTTCGTCGTCCCGGCGGATCATGCGGCCATGTTACGCCGAGGCAGGGGCGAATCGAAGCGGAAAAACCCGGTGGCATGGGCGTCTCGCACATGGACGCGCGTACCCGCATGCTCGACGCGCAGCGACGATCAGCGATCGCGGAGCGATCTTCCACACCCTCCCAAGCGCGAAGAGCGTTCCGCGGTTGCTGAATTGGGCTGCGCGCGATGTGCATGAGTACACGCATCCATGGGCGGGACGCCCACGCTCCGGTTATACTCTCCCCCGCACCGCATGACGCACCCCGACGCGCTTCCTTCGCTGCTCCATCCACATGACCCGCGGATGACGCGCCGCGCTCGCCGCGTCGCATGGGTGCTGTTCATCGGATCGCTGCTCGTCTACGGTTATTTCTTCGGCGGGCAGGGATACAACCAGAACGCGCAATTCGACTCCATCCGCGCCCTCGTCGAACGCGGAACCTTCGAGATCACCGCCTACGCCCGCCCCGGCGGACCATTCACCTTTACGGGCGACGTCTACGACGTCGACGGCCGCGTCTTCTCGAACAAGCCGCCGGGGATGACGATCGTCGGGGCGCCGGCCTACGCACTCCTTGCGACCATCGAGCGGGCGATGGGGCTGGACCTGAACGCGCTGAACGTAATGCGCTTCAACGCATACGTGCTGACGGTGCTGCTGTCGGCGCTGCCTGGCGCGTGGGTCGTCGTGATGCTGTTTCGCCACCTGCGCGAGCGCGGCGTCGAACTGCCCGATGCGTCGCTCGCGTCGGCAGGCTTCGCGTTCGGAACGCTCGTGTTCCCGTACGCCGGCGTGCTGATGTCGCACAACCTGCTGGCGGCGTGCTTGTTCGTGCCGTGGGTGTGGGTCAACCGGCCGACGGTTTCTGCAACCCGCGCCGCGCTGGCGGGGCTGCTCGTCGGCATCGGGATGCTCACGTTTCTGCCGGTGGCGCCGCTCGCGCTGCTCTACGTGATCCACCTGCTTCGCCGGCGGTTCGTGCGACAGGCGCTCGCCTTCTGCGTCG
>JBBSLV010000336.1:0-4814 GCA_038233535.1 Tepidisphaerales bacterium
AGCGTCGAGACGGTCGGTGACTCGCTCGTCTTCAGCTTCGTCTGATGACCGAGGCCAACTGGCCGGCGCTGTTGAATCGCGGCGCGTCGCGTTGAGGCGGGGATTCCGCCGATGGCTCCAAGGGGGTCAGGGTTCGTGCCGGACGATGTCGCTGATGTCGATGAGGTAGAGCTGTCGTCCGCCGGTGTGGGCGGAATCGATGCACACGCGCCTGCCGTCGCGGCTGGCGCGCGGGTGAGTGTCGCAGCGCCATTCACCTTGATAGGCCTGGGGCGACGGAAAATGGCCCAGCGGAATACGGCGGCCGGTCGGCACGTGATAGACATAGGGATGCTGCAGGCGCGATCCGGAATCCGGGTAGGTGTCGTTGAGAATCCACGTGTCGTTCGTTCCGGGCACATAGGTGTTGTGGCCGTTGACGATCATCACATCGGGGCCGATCGCTTCGACGTGGTCGGTCTTGTCTTCGAATAAATAGAAACGTTCGCCGTGTGAAGGGTGAAACGCCCAGGCCGCCACGTGCGTGGGGTCGCGCCAGATGAAGTGGGAGGTCTTGCCGAGCGGGTCGAGAATGTAGGGATCGGTGCCGTTCGCCGCCATGGTGACCAGACGCGTGGTGAACCCCGCTTCACCATCGCCCCGCCAGCGATGCAGGAAGATGAAGCGCGCGGCATCGGGCGAGAAGAGCAGGTGGTTGAACCAGTGCTTGGCGTGGGCGGAAAATCCCGCCGGGTAGGGCAAGCGGGCCGCGTCGGCGAGGGTGAAGACCAGTGTCGCTTCGCCGGATTGCAGATCGACCTTCCAGATGCCCGAGTCGTCCGGGGCGAGGACGTCGCGATTGGGATCGGGAATGCCAGCGTAGCCGTAGCCGGGGCGGCAATCGTTCAAGCGCGGGAAGTCCGGCGCGATGCCCCAGCGTCCGTCGGGACTGAGATTGTAGAGGGCATGCGGTATGGTGCGGCGTGTGCCGGCCTTGATGTCGACCATCCGGCAGACGAACCGGCCGTCTTCGCGGTCATTCCACATCACCGTGGACGCGGTGCCCGGCACCCATTGGAGCATGCAGCCTTGCTGCCAGTTCCACGCGCGAGTCTTGCCGAGTTCGGTCCAGCGATCCTTGTCCTGCAAATCGATCACGCCGACGCGGATGACATCGTCCGGGGTCGGGGAGCGTCCTTCGAAATCCACCTCATTGGACAGAACGAAGCGGTTCGTAGGATCGAACTGGAACTTGTCGTAGTAGCCGAACCAGTGAAAGCGCGGCCCGGTGGTGAGTTGTCGGATGGGCGGCAGTGCAGGTGCGGACCTGTCCACGGCGGCGGCCAGCACATCGGGGAGCAGCCAGGTGGCGGGCAGCGCCGAGGCGGCGGTCTTGAGGAACTGGCGGCGCGGTATGCGCCGGCACGTGGGCGATCGATTCATGCAGACCGCGGTTGTCTTCATCGATGATAGGACGTACCGGCGTTTTCGATCGACATGTGGTCCCCCGCTTCGGGACGCCAGCCCGTCGCCCCCTCCAGGGGCGGCGACAGCAGCCAGAAGCCTCAGGCCGCCCATTATATGGCCTCCGGACAGCCGCGAGCGCCGGACCTTCAGACCGGCGCGACGACACTGCTATTGCGGTCCGGAGACGTCGTGTCAGAGGACGCGCGCCCGGGCGATCCACTGAGGATCGACCTCGATCCCCAGGCCGGGGCCCGTCGGAATCTTCACGCGCCCGCCTTCCGCGCGCAGCGATGCCGTTGGCGCGCTGGCCGGAACATCGTCCTCGATGCCCTTGAACTCCTGGTGCGGGCCGATGTTGGGCACGGACGCGGCAAAGTGCAGCATGTACAGGAACCCGAGCCCGGTGCCGGAGATGTGCGGTGTACAGTCGCGGCCGATGGCCGCAGCCATCCGCGCTACGCGGATGGAGCGGACGAAGCCGCCGAAGTAGAACAAATCGGGCTGGACGATCTGCAACGCATCGTGGGCGAGCGCCCAGCGCAGGTTGTAGGCGCTGGCGTCCTGTTCTCCGCCGGCAATCGGAATGGTCAACGTGTCGGCGACCGCTTTCGTATCCTCGAAGCGATCGAAAGGCACCGGCTCCTCGAAGAAGGCCACGTGATGGGCCTCGAGCAACCGGCCCACCCGCACCGCCTCGGCCACATCGTACGACCCGTTGGCATCGGCATAGAGCGTGATGGCATCGCCGAGCACCCGCCGTGCCAGCGGGATGACCTGCTCGGTGCGCCCCGGCAGCGAGTCGGCGTTGCGGCTCATGCGGCCGCCGACCTTGAACTTCGCGGCGCGCGCGCCCGTGCGCTCGAGGCTGGCAGCCATCCGGGCGACGCTCTCCTCAGCGGTCCGTTCGCGGTCGTTGAACGCCTCGTACACTTCGACGGTCTCGCGCACGGGGCCCCCCAGCAGCTGCGCGGCCGACCGCCCCGCGGCGCGGCCGAGCAGATCGATCACGGCAAATTCCACCGATGCGAGCGGCAGCCAGAACGGGAGGCCCTGCATCTTGTAGTTGCTCGCATGCACGTAGACGCCGTCGAGCAGACGCTCCCAGTCGCGGGCGTCCTTGCCGACGAGGAATGGCGTGATGCGCTGCTGCAGGATGGGATAGAGAAAGCCCATCTGCAGTTCGTTGCCGACCGCGAGGCCGACGGCGCCGCCGCGTGCCCGGACGCGGACGACGTACTTGTCGTCAGCCGGCTGCAGCACCTCGACGGCCTCGATGACGAGCGGGTCCTTCAGCAAGGAGACCTCGAGGACGGGGCGCGCGGCTGCGGCGTCGAGGCGTGTATAGCGGTCGGCCGGGTTCGCGGACGTTCCCGCCGCGGCGGAGGCGGTCGTCGCCAGCCGCGGGAGCAGGCTGCCGGCCATGGTCGAGACCGTGGTCGTCAGCAGCTGTCGGCGCGACGTCGTCATGAGGATCCTCGAGCGCGTTCAGCGATCGCGAGACCGCCAGTGCGCCAAGCACGAGCAGGTGACCCGCGTTGGTGACCTGGCCGTCGCCACCCAGAACGGTCAAGGCGCACGGCCAGGGCCATTGTATCGTTCCGTGTCTCACACGCCGACCCGCACATGGTCACTTCGGAAGCCGCAGGGCGAACATCTGCCGCGTCCCGTCGGCCGCGATTCCCGGCACCACGATCGCATCGCTCGTTCGGTTCCAGGCTGGCGCCGGGTCGAGCCGAAGTGGCCCGCCGTTCCACTTCGCCAGATATATCGGCGGTGACTTCAGCACCCGTTTGCTCTCCACCTGGAGAAACGTGTAGATATGATGCTCCCCCTCACGGTGGCCGTTGACGAACCACTTGCCGTCCGGGCTGAGCGCGACGTCCCCTTCCGGGTTCGGAAAGCGTTCAGGCCCGCCCCACGACTCGGCGATCGCCTTCCGCTCGACGTCGTAGACGACCTGTTCCCCATTTGCCGAACCGATGATGCGCGTGCCAACAGCCCAGTCCGGATGCCCGCCAATGAAGGTGTCGTGACGTGTCAGGCCGGTGCCGTCTGGCCGGACGGTGAACGGCGAGTTGATCCGCGTGCCGAGCTCCTGACTCTCGAAGTTCGCCCGGGCGAAGAAGTAGATGAGATTGCTGTCGCGGTTGTTGAGGGTGTGATTGATGAAGAACTGAGACTCGTCGATCTTCGGATCGAGGTCGCGGACTGCTTCGCGCAGATCGGCAAACGACACGATCAGCGACTTCCGGCCGGTCGCGATGTCGATGCGAAAGATGCCGTCATCCTGCGGGGCGGCCACTCCAACGGTCCAGTCCCAGGCGTCCGGGTAGCCGGTGACCGGGCGGAGGCGGGCCATGCGGGCATAGTTGAGAGCCGTGAAGAACTCGCCATTGGGCGCGACCCCACCGTTGCCGACCGGCGTATCGTCATAGCGGAACTCGCGGAGACGCCTGCCCTTGCCGCCGTCCGCGGAGATGTCGTAGAGGACGGTGAAGACTTTGTTGGTCCGGGGATCGCGGTCGTTGAAGAAGAACTGCGTCTGGGGATGACTGGGATGCCAGTAGAACATCGTCCCCTGCTGCGGGTTCCAGGCCAACGTCCGCTCGATCACCCTGACCGCGTTGTCGTTGTGCGTGTCGATTAGGCAGATGTTGGCGGCGTCCCCGGCCTTCGGCATCCGCTCCTGGAACGTCGTCTCGAGCGCGAGGATGTAACGGCCGTCGCCGCTCCAGGGGATCGTCTTGCTCTGGCCGATGTACCCGAAGAAATGATGCTTCGGTCCGTGCGTCAGCTGCGTGACGATAACGGCCGCATCGTCGCCGGAGGGCGGGGTGGCCACGACGAGCGCCAGCATGACGAGAACACGCCAGACCATACGTCATTCTCCTACGAATGCCCTCTGAACCGGCCACGCGCGCAGGGCGCACGCACGTGGTCACACCGCGCGTGGACGTAGAACATCGGCGTGAAGATGCCGGACTCGCCGCCCCTGCGCGGCGCAGGGGGCGGCCGCCATCACCCAGCCCGGCGCGGGGGCGCGGCCAGTCGGCGTCGCGCTCCGCGCGGCGAGGGTGTCGGTGATCTCTCGCCCAGGAAGTCGGGGGTGAGCCCGACCACGTTCAGAACGACGGTTCGTTTCACCGGTCGGGAGTCCGCTGAGCGACGCTGAAACGCGAGGCACGGGCCGATTCAGGGCCGTCGATCAGAGCCTTGATCAGGGCGACGTCGAGGAGCATCTCCGGGATGAACTTGCTCCGGAACGCGGCCAGCAGGGCGCGAACCTCGTCCCTCTGCGCCTCGTGGAGCTCCGTCGCGGCCGTTCCGGCGATCGGGAGATTCCGGACGGCGCCCCGAGCGAAGTCGAT
>JBBSLV010000337.1:0-4809 GCA_038233535.1 Tepidisphaerales bacterium
CGGCGGCTGGCGCGCAATCACCCGCCCCGCCGCCGGCGCGCCGGCGACGACGGCGGGCTTTGCCTTGGTCTGCCCATCCAAACCAAGGTTTGTTGGGCCGGGAATGAAGGAGGAGGGGGTAGTCTTCTTCGGGGAGTCCCCTGACCGTATTTATATTTAGACGTACCGCACCCGCCGCGCTACGCAAACGATTTCTACCCCGTTCGGCCGATCCATTTGATTGCAGCCGTGATCTGTTCGCGGTCGCTCTTTTGCCCTGCCAGGCTTTTGCCCATCAATTTGGCGTAGCCGCTGATCAGCGACCGGAGCCGCGGGCTGGATAAGGGGACATCACTCATCACGATTTACTTGCAGATTGACGTCACGTGCCCGAGCAGCGGCGTGATGAACTTTTGGAATGTCAGCTCGGCATGCGGCTCGATGAAGTCCCCGCTGTCGACGGCATCGGTTGAGGAGAGCAGGAAGCACGCGCCGTCGTACAGCCGGTCGCGCAGAAGTTTTTCAATGAGAATCGCATACCGATCGCGGTAGGAAGCGACGCGGAACTCAGGGAAAACAGGGAAGTGCGGGGCGACTGTCTTTACGGGAGCGCGCGAGCGATCGCAGTCTTCGAGCAGCATCAGGTAACCAATAAAAGGACGAGCGGAAGGTTTGAACGCGCCTTCGCGGTAGGCGGCCCAGATGTCGGTCGCGCTGCCGATCGCCTCTTCGGTGCGGTTGTTGAAGTTGTTGCCGAAGGACGGGCCGATCTGCGACTTGAACTCGACGGCGGCGAGCAGTTCGCCTTCGTGAACGATCACCAAATCCCACTTCTTTTCGGCACGGAACCAGCCCGGCAACTCGATGCGCTTGTCAACGGCGATGCAGGATTCGGGGACTTTGGATGCGAGAAGCAGATTGCGAACCACGCGTATGAAGCCGTCCATCTGCTTACCGCCGGTGACGGCGGCGCGACTGCCACGATCGCGCGCTTCGGCGATGGTTTGCTTCGACGATTGATCGGTGCGCGTGCGCCAGAAATGTTTGATCGCCTCGCGCACGTCCGGTTCCAAATCACGCATGACCCCCCACATCTCCATTGACCCGCGCGTTGACCGTCGAAGCGAGGTACAGGTCAGCCCCGTGGTCGGCGACGCGGGCGCGGGCCATCTCGAAATACTTCAGGTCGACTTCGATGCCGATGCTGTTGCGGCCCCAGCGGGCGCAGGCGAGATTGGTCGAGCCGGTGCCCATGAACGGGTCGAGGACCGTATCGCCGACGAAGGAGAACATGCGGACGAGCCGTTCGGCGAAATCGACGGAATAGGGCGCGGGATGCTGTGCGGTGGACGTGCCCTTCAGGTCCGACCAGATTTGCCGGAACCAGAGTTGATAGTTCTCGGCGCTGATGACGCTGAGCAACCTCTCCGTCTGAGACGGGCTGCGATAACCGCCGGGCTTACGCTGCATCAGGATGAATTCGATGTCGTTCTTGATGACAGCGTTGGGTTCGTAAGGCTTGCCTAGAAAACCGCCGCCGCCGGAAACTTCATAGTTGGCGTTGGCGATCTTGTGCCAGATGATCGGAGCGAGGTTGTCGAATCCTATTCGTTTGCAGTGCTCTTGAATGGTCGCGTGCAGTGGCACCACCGTATGGCGTCCGTTGTTCTTTTTACGGGAAAGACAAACGTCTCCGACGTTGATCACGAGCCGCCCGCCGGGCACAAGGGCGCGGTAGCAGTGCGTCCACACGGCGTCAAGGGCGGCGATGAAGTCGTCGTAGTCGACGACGTGGCCGAGCTGGTCGCCACTTTCGTTGTAACGCTTGAGCGTCCAGTATGGCGGCGACGTGACGACGAGGTGAAGCGAGTTCTCGGCGAGGTTCGACGCGCCACGAGAGTCGCTGTGCATGAGTTCATGCGTGGTGTGGCGCCGTTGCACGACGGCTTCGATCCGGGCGATGGCACGCACGTCACGGGCGAGTTGCGGGATCACGTCGTCGAGGTTTCCACGCAAGAGCAACTCGTCGAGCAGCGCTCGTTCTTCGATTTCGAGGTTGTTGCGCGTCAAAACGTCTGGCACAAAAGCACTTTACGCGAATCGGGCTTGAGCCTCCAGCGACGATGCTCGGCGGCGTTCGTCAAATCCGGCGATCGTGCGGTCGATAAGCAAACATCCATGCGTGCCCCCTCCGTCCGCCAAGCGTATGCCGCGGTGAGGAAAGCGGGGGATCAAGACGGTGGCCCACCTGGCTTAAGGCGAATAAATAGGGACGGGAGCTATTCAACTCCGTTATTCGTTCCCCCCTTATTCCCTGGATGCGGCGGATGCGCAAAGGGAGTTATGGCGAAATCGCCGGGGCGCAAATTGATTCGCCTTGTGTTTCGGGTCTTTGGCGGGGTCCATCCGTCCGTCGTGCGCGATCGTGCATCAAACCGCGCACAGTTCAGGGTGGGATGGGACGCACCGGGTGCGCCCGCGAGCAGCCCCCGCCAATGAAGGGGTTCGACGGAGGAACGACGATGCGCGACAAATGGACGGTTTGCATTCCGAATGAGACCGCTTCCGAAAACATCCGATTCCCGGCCGAAACTGCGACAGTTGGACATCGACGGATCGACTCCCGCAAGGCCGAGGTATGCGCCGTGGCCGAAACGAAGCCAATCGAAGCCAACGCAAATCATAGCCAGCGTGCGGGAAACGGGGAAATGGGGTGTCGCCGAGCGCGCGCCGGTGACGAAACGAAGCCAACGCGCTCAACCGGCGGCGGCTTCCTGCTCGAGCTGGTCGGTCAGGACGCGCTTCAGCACCTTGCCCGTCGGGCTGCGCGGGAGGTCCGTCACCACGCGCACCTCCCGCGGGCACTTCCACTGCGCCAACCCCTGCTCACGCGCAAAGTCGCGCAGCTGGGCGGCGTTTACCTGCTGGCCTTCCTTCATGATCACGAACGCGACGACGACTTCCCCGCGGCTGGGATCCTTCCTTCCAACCACCGCGGCGTCGGCGATGCCGGGGTGGCGCATCAGCACGTCCTCGATTTCGCGCGGGGCGGCCTTCTCCCCGGCGATGATGATCATCTCCTTCTTGCGCCCGGTGATGTAGAGGTAGCCGTCGTCGTCGAGACAACCGAGGTCGCCGGTCTTGAAACACCCGTCGCCGGTGACGACGTCGGCCGTCTCCTTGGGCAAATGGTAGTAGCCCTTCATGACCATCGGGCCTTTCAACCAGACCTCGCCGGTTTGCCCGGTCGGGACGGGGTTGGATTGCTCGTCGACGATGCGCGCTTCCGCGCCGGGCATGGGCCGGCCGACGGAACCCGGTCGCTGCGCCTGCGGGACGTTGACGGTGATCGGGCCGCAGGTTTCGGTCAGCCCGTACCCCTCGAGCAGCGGCACGTCGAAACGTTGCTGGAACTTCTCGCGCAGCACCTGCGGGAGCGGTTCGCCGCCGCTGACGACGGCGTAGGTATGCTTGAAATCGTCGGCGGAGGCGTTCTTGAGGTGCATCATCGCGCCGTACATGCTGGGGACGGCGAAGATGAGCGAAAGCTGGTGCTCGCGGATGGCCGTGACGGCGGCCGTCGCGTTGAAGCGGGCCTGGTAGACGACGGTCGCGCCGAGCTGGAACGGCGCGAGCAGCGTCGCGGTCAATCCAAGCGAGTGGAACATGGGAACGACGCCGAGGAACTTATGCTCGCCTTTGAGGGCCGCGTAAGCGATGGCGGCGTCGACGCAGCTCTGGAGGTTGCCGTAGGTCAGCTCGACGCCCTTGGGCAACCCGCTCGTGCCGCTGGTGTAAATCAGCACCGCGGTATCACCGGCGGCGGGGGAGGGAAGCTTCGGCGCGACGGCGGGCGGGGTGGGTGGAAGCGCGGCGAGGTCGATGACCTTCAGCGCCGTGTCCTTCAGGCGCGGCGCGAGCTGGGAGATGGTGACGACGGTGTCGATCCCGCTGTCGGCGATCATGTGCGCGATCTCGCGGTCGCCGAGGAGGAAGTTGATCGGCACCACGCCCTTGCCAGCCAGGAGGCTTCCGTAGAAACTGGCGGCGAAGCCGGCGCTGGAAGGCAAAAGCAACCCGACGCGCGGCTGACTGGTCTGGGCGGCGAGGTAGACGCCCAGTCCCGTCGCCATGGCGGCGATTTGCTGATACGTGTATTGCCCGCGGTCGTCGATGGCGGCGATTGCCTGCGGCTTGGCGGTCGCGTGCTTGAACAGCGGCTCGAAGAGCATGAGTTTCTCCTCCGGTGGTCCTGTGTGCGAGCGATTGTCCCGGACCGCGGTTGATTCAGTCAATACTAACTTGAAGAGCGAACCACGGATGCCCATCACGTTACCACCGCCACGGACCGCTGTCATGGTCGGCGCTTGCGCGTCGGGCGCCGTCCGCCGCGCCGCGTTGGGAATCGCGCTGCTCCTCGCGCTGGTCGTTTGCCTTCCCGCGTGCTCGTCAAACCAGGCGGCGCGGACGGACCTCGGCGCCGGGTATCAGTCGCTCGAGCAGAAGCGCTACGATCAGGCGATTCAGCAGGCCGATGCGTTCCTCGCCAAGGATCCCACCGGCGCCGGCGCCGCCGAGGCGCTGTACCTGCGCGGCCTCGCGTTCGAGCAGAAAATCGCCGCCAACCCGCATGAATCGAAGACGAATTTCCAGTCCGCCCGCTCGTCGTACGTCGAAGCGCTCAACCGTCGACCGAACAACGAGCTGGAAGCGCGGATCCGCACGAGTTTGGGGAACGTGGCGTATTTTCAGGACGACTACCAGACCGCGCTGAACCAGTGGAGCGCCGCCCTGCCGCGCATCGAGCACGCCGACACGCGCGCCTGGACG
>JBBSLV010000338.1:0-4804 GCA_038233535.1 Tepidisphaerales bacterium
GCCAGGTCGCTCAGCAGCCCCCGGCAGTAGGTGTTCAGATGGGCGAACGTGTTCCTCGTGACGAAACAGGGTCGAAAGCAACGCAAAAAGTCGGTAAACGCCGGCCCCAGGGCCGCAACCTGCTCAGCAGTCATCCGTGACCTCCTTGTCAGGAGGTAATACCGCGTAGGCACGGTGACGTTGAGCGGAATCAGCGCTGTAGTGTTAAAGGGAAGATTAAAGGGGACGTAGCGGCTCTGTCGCGACCCTCGCCGGCGTCTGACATATGCGTTTGACTGCGGCGCGGTGGGGGCAGCCACCATCGTGATTCTGCTGTCCGGAACGTGGACGGCGAGCGAGTTGTTCCGTTCGGGCGTGACGGGGGCATCTATTTATGCGCCGTCCTTCACTTATGCCCGGCGGGATCTGCCGCATTCGAAAGGCGGAGACATCAGTCAGGGGAGGCGAGGGCGGATCGAAAGAGGGTTCACGTAGAGGGTGAGATCGTGGTCGGTTGTGAATGCCGGCGGCACAGGGTGTCGGTGAACGCGATCGAGCAGTCAGAAGATGCGGTTTGCCATAGGCTCCCCCGCCTCAAACCGCTTCAGGTTCGCGAGGAAATGCTCCGCCAACCGCTCGAACTCCGTCGTGTGCCCGCCGGCGGTGTGGGGGGTGATGAAGCAGTTGGGCGTGCGCCACAGCGGGTCTTCGGGCGGCAGCGGCTCTGGCGTCGTCACATCGAGGTACGCGGCGGCAAACTGTTTTCGTTCGAGTGCGGAGCGCAGCGCGTCCTGGTCCGTCGTGGAGCCGCGGCCGACGCTGTAGTAGATCGCGGTCGGCTTCAGTTGCGCGAGACGCCTGGCGTCGAAGAAGTGTTCCGACTGCTCGGATGCGGGCAGGATGTTCAGCACGTGATCGGCCCGCGGGAGCAGGGCATCGGCGGCGTCGGGGGTGACGACGCGGATGGATTCGTCGCCGCGGGGTTTCCTTCTCACGCCGATGGGGTTCATGCGGAACGGTTGGAGCAGCTCGACGAGGCGCGTGGCGATTGCGCCGTAGCCGTAGAGGATCGCCGTCTGTCCGAGCAGCAGGTGCGCGTGCTCGCGAAGCGGGAGGTACGGCCAGGCGCGCGGGCCGTGCTGGTCGAGCAGGGCGGCGGGGAGCTGGCGCGCCAGCGACAGCATCATGGCGAGCAAGTGCTGCGCGCACGGCTCGTCGTAAACGCCGGAGCTGTTTGTCAGTGTCCCCCCGCGCGAGCGCAACCCCGTCTTGAACCGGTCGTTGTCGTAGCGCGTGTACCCCGCCGTCGTCAGGTGCACCCACTTGACGCGCGGAAGCTCGAGTACCTGATCGGGATCCGGCTGCCCGAACGCAACGTCGGCGTCGGCCAGCGCCGAATCCCGGTCGCTGCCGACGAGATTCGACGATTGCCGGGCCGACGCCACGATCAGCCGGTGCGGCGCAAGCGCCGACCGCAATCGATTCATGATCGGGTCGGGGAATTTCGTGTTGCACCAGATCGTCAGCGGGTCGCGGGAACTCATGCCGGCAAGAGATACTCGCTTTGACGAGCGTCGGAAAGTACGCTCGCCCCCTCGAACCGTGCGCAAGCCAGACGATGATGCTCGATCCATTCGATCTCACGGTGGGTGTCCGCTCGGTCCGGCTCTATTGCGCCGTTTGCGAGGCGGAATACCAGTGTTGGAAACGGGTTGGAATGTTCGAGATTTGCCCCAACTCGCTGGAGGGCAAATGGTTCGCCATGACACGCCCCGATGCCGTCAAGTGGGGACGATGGTTCTCCGAGACGTCAGGCACCGCTCACGATAGAATTATTGCTGTGAGAATTCCCGAGGAGCTGTTGACCAGTTTGCCCCGAAGTACAAAAACCTGGACGGGATTGGGCCGGCCACGTTCGCACCAATTGAGTTGCTGCGCGACCAGATGTTTGACGAGGTGACGGAATGAACGAAGGGGTTCGACACGCGGTAATCTATTGGGTGCCCGTCGAGTCCGGTGGCCGACGGGGTGGTGCCGGAGCGGGGAGTTTATTCGACCGTTGCGCGTTTTGAGGACGATGAGACCTGGCCGCACGAAGCCTGGAGCCTCGTCCTGCACATCGACCGTTCCTATCGCAACGGGCGATACGCGCATGCATCGGTCAGGTTTTTGTCCGAGGACGCGCCCCCACACCTGCTCCGCGCGGGCAGCCGGTTTGAGTTGCTTGAAGGCATCCGCAGGGTTGCGAAAGGCGTTGTGCTTCCAAGTACCGTACCCATGCCCGAAGAAGTGACCGATTTGGCCGCTGCGCTGCTGGGCTGACGGATTCTCGTGGAGAATGCATGACGATTTTGCCCGTGATCGCGATTTGCGCGGTCGTGCTCGTGATCGCGTACTTCACGTATGGGCGGCTGGTCATGCGCTGGCTGGGGCTGGATGCGACTCGCGTCACGCCGGCGGTGGAGTTTGAGGACGGGAACGACTTCGTGCCCGCGCCGGTGCCGGTCGTGTTGGGGGGACATTTCACGGCCATCGCGGCGGCGGGGCCGGTGGTGGGGCCGATCATCGCCGGGCTGGCGTTCGGGTGGCTGCCGGCGCTGCTGTGGATCATGCTGGGGGCGATCTTCATCGGTGGGGTGCACGACTGCGGCGCGCTGCTGGCCTCGATCCGGCATCGCGCCGCGAGTATCACGCAGGTCGTGCGCCAGCACATGAGCCGCACGGCGTACCTCACGTTCCTGCTCTTCGTCTGGATCAGCCTGATTTACGTGATCATCGCCTTCGCCGACGTGACGGCCGGGACGTTCGCGGGGTTTGCGGAATACGCGAACGTCGCCGTCGGCACGACGACGCAGTCGTTCAGCGTGAATGGGGGCGCTGTCGTCATCGGCGCGACGGCGTACCTGCTGTGCAGCGTCGTGATGGGGCTGTTTCTGCGTTACACGAAAGCGCCGTGGTACGTATTGCTGAGCGCCATGATCGTCGTCCTTGGGTTCACGATCTGGTATTCCCCGGCATTGGCGATGTGGCTCAGCGAGCGCGGGCTGAGGTTTCTCAACACGCAAGGCAAGGACGCGGGGCTGCTCCAGCGGAACTGGGACCAGGCGCTGCTCGTGTACTGCTTTTTCGCCAGCATCGTGCCCATGTGGTTGCTGCTCCAGCCGCGCGGGGTGATCGGCGCGACGTTTCTCTACGCCGCTTTGATGTTCGGCGTGGTGGGCACGATCATCGGCGGGCTGTTCGCCAACGACGCCTCGCTGGCGATCACCTGGCCGGCGTTCAGCGGGTTCTACGGGGACGGGAACGTCGCCAAAGGGTTGGCGATGGCGCCATTGTTCCCGTTTTTGTTCATCACAATCGCGTGCGGCGCGTGCAGCGGGTTTCACTCGATCGTCGCCAGCGGGACGACCAGCAAGCAGGTGCGACACGAGCGCGACGTGAAGCCGATCGGGTACGGGTCGATGCTGCTCGAGGCGATGGTGGCCGTATTCGCGCTGTCGTGCGTGATGGTGATGACGCCGGGCACGACGGGCAAGCCCGATTTCGTCTACGCACGCGGCATCGGGAACTTCATGCGCCTGTGCGGGATTCCGTTCGAGTTCGGGCTGACGTTCGGGCTGCTCGCGTTCAGCAGCTTCGTGTTCGACACGCTCGACGTCTGCACCCGGCTGGGCCGGTACGTGCTCCAGGAGATGACCGGGCTGCGCGGATTGGCCGGGGGGGCGGTCGCGACGCTGATCACGCTGGGCGGGCCTTCGTTATACCTCGCGTCCACCCCGCCGGGCAGCTTCTATACGTTCTGGACGATTTTCGGGACGAGCAACCAGTTGCTGGCCGCGTTGACGCTCGTGGGGGTGAGCGTGTGGCTCTGGCGGACGGGACGGCCGGTGTGGTTCGCGCTGTTGCCCGCGGGGATCATGGTCGCGACCACGGGCACGGCGCTGATCTTCAACTTCCGCAACTTTTACCGGCTATACGCCCCCCAGCAGGACGGAGCGGCCCTGACGAACATGTGCATCGCGGCGGTGCTGTTCCTGCTGGGGGGGCTGGTGGTGTTCGAAGCGCTGCGGGTGTGGGTCAAATCACGCAACGCGGTGGGACTTGAGGTCGTTCCGGTGGGGGTTCGGTAAGTTCCTTCATGACCACGGGACGCGAGTCCGTGGGTTCCCCGTGGTCTACGTACCTCCCCGCGGACTTGCGTCCGTGGCTGCGAAGGATTTCCCAGAGGTCGGATTGACATTGAATTAGCGAGATTTATACTCTCCGCCCTTCTACGCTCCCGGTGCGCGCCGTCGTTTTCCCGGTTAGTGTGAGCGACCTTGAAGTCGCGTTGGGTCGATGTCGGGTGATGTGTCGGCGTGACGCGGTGAGGTCGCTGCCATAGCTCAGTGGTAGAGCGCCACCTTGGTAAGGTGGAGGTCCAGGGTTCAAGCCCCTGTGGCAGCTTGGTAAAGGAAATTTTGGATTTTGGATTGTCATTTTGGATTGAGGTGCGTGCCTCGATCGGACGCGAATCCAAAATCCGCGATCCAAAATCCAAAATCTTTTGAGGAGTCCAGACATGGCAAAGGCTAATTTCGAGCGTAAGAAGCCGCACGTGAACGTCGGCACCATCGGTCACATCGACCACGGCAAGACGACCCTGACGGCGGCGCTCAGCGCCCGCTCACAGGCGAAGTTCGGCACGACGGCGAAGAACTACAAGGACATCGCCAAGGGCGGCACCGAGCGCGATGCCACCAAGACGGTGACCATCGCCGCCGCCCACGTGGAGTACGAGAGCGAGAACCGGCACTATGCCCACGTCGATTGCCCGGGCCACGCC
>JBBSLV010000339.1:0-4802 GCA_038233535.1 Tepidisphaerales bacterium
CGGCGAATTGTTCCCCGGGCTCGTCTGGATGTACGTCACCGATCGGCTGATCGCGCCGAAGTCGACGACGCCCACGCAACTGCTCCATGCGCTCATCTCGTTTAACGGAACGCTCACGACCTGGCAGGCGTTGCTTTTTTCGGCGCTGGCGTGGCTCTACGGCGTGTACCTGCTGGCCGAGGCGATGGGCACGATCAGCTCCAACCTCATGAATCGCGTCGCGCAGCGGTTCATCCTCACGCTTCGCAACCGCGTCTACCGCAAGCTCCAGGGCCAGAGCCTCTCGTACCTCCAGCGGCAGCGCACCGGCGACCTCATGTCCCGCGCGATGGGCGACGTGGACGAACTGCAGAACTTCATCGTCGGCGCGATCGACGTGATCATCGGCGAAGGGGTCATGTGGCTCGTGACCGTGGCGCTGGTCATGTGGCTGGACTGGCGTGTCGCGAGCGCGTCGCTGGCGCCGCTGCTCGTCGTCTACCTGCTCCTGCGGGTCTTCAACCGCCGCGTCCGGCCCATTTACAAGGCCGCGCGGGAGCGCGCGGGCGACGTATCGACGCGGCTTCAGGAAAATCTGGCGGGCGTGGTGGTGATCAAGATCTTCGGCCGCGAGCGCGAGGAGGGGCGACGCTTCGGCGAGACGACGGAGGCGTACTACGCGCAGCAGGTGAAGGCGATCAACGCCCGCAGCCTGTTTTTCCCGTTCAGCCGGGCCGTCGGGTTCCTGTCCAACGTGTTCATGATCGGCGTGGGCGGGTACTCGATCCTCTCCGGCGGGTCGTTCACGCTCGGCAAGCTGATCGCGTTCCGGGCGTACTGGTGGCGGTTGTTCGGTCCGATCCAGACGCTGGCGCGGGTGAACGACATGGTGCAGCGCGCCATCGCCGCGGCACGAAGGGTGTTCGAGGTGCTGGATTCGCCGGACGAATTGCCGGACGACGCGAATGCCGTCGCCGTCGACCACGTGAAGGGCGCGATGGGGTTGCGCGACGTCACGTTTTCGTATGGTGGCATGGGCTTCCAGCCCGTGTCTTCGCATGAAAAAGAGAATCACGGGCAGGATGCCCGTGCCACAGCCGTCCTCCGCGACGTCTCAATCCGCATTAAACCGGGGCAGACGGTCGCGCTGTGCGGGCCGAGCGGATCGGGCAAGTCCACGGTCCTCAACCTGCTCCTGCGCTTCTACGACCCCACGCGCGGGGCGGTGACGCTCGACGACCGCGACATGCGGTCGATCCGGCGCGAAAGCTTGCGCCGCCACTTCGCGCTTGTGCAGCAGGAGACGTTCCTGTTCAACGACTCGATTCTCGACAACATCCGCTACGGCCACGCCGAGGCGACGATGCAGCAGGTGATTGCAGCCGCCAGGGCCGCGAATGCGCATGGGTTCATCAGCAAGATGCCCAATGGCTACGACACGAAGGTCGGTGAGCGCGGCGTGCGCCTCTCGGGCGGGCAGAAACAGCGCATCAGCATCGCCCGCGCGTTCCTGGCCAACCCCACCGTGCTCCTGCTCGATGAGCCGACGAGCAGCGTTGAACCCGACAGCGAGGCCACGATCATCGTCGCCCTTGATCGGCTCATGCATGGCCGCACGACGGTTCTCACGAGTCATCGACCGAGCCTGATCAACCAGGCGAATTACGTGTACGTCATCGAAGACGGCCGGGTCACCGCCGAAGGTCCGCCGGGGGAACTTCGGCACAATGGCGGGTGGTTTGGGCGCTTCATGCGCTCTGCCGAGGGCGCGGCGCCGGAGGAAGTCGACGCGGTGGAGTAAACTGTCGTCTCCTTGTAGAGTCTGCGGCTCATTCGAGGAGCCTCATGCCCAGCCTTGCCGATTTCGCCGCCCGTGGGAAAGTGATCGCCGTCAATGACGCTTTCGTCGTCTTCGCGCCGAAGGACACGAATTACGAACTGCAACTGGTCACGATGGGGCGCTATGACGGGCCGGTGAACATTCCAGTCGACGCCCGCGTCCGTGCGGTCGTGCGGAAGCTGCTGACCGTCTCCACCGGCGGGGCGTTCGTCTCCCCGATCTTCGGGTCGCCCAGGACCATTCAGGGCCGCTTGCGCCACGTGGAGGAGGGAACGCTCGTCGTGCAGGCGGGCATGCCGTTCATCCTCGAGCTGCCGGCCGCCGATCACGCGCTGGATTTGAACAACGGGCCGATCGCGATGGGCACGATGGTGAACGCGATCGTGCTCGCCGGCGCGACGTTCGAGCTTGTAACCGCCCCCGTCAGCACCGGGCAATAGGCATGTGAAGGCGAGGTTCGCTTCAGCGACCGGGTCTTCGGAGCTTCAGAGTTTCGGGACTTCGGATCTTTAAAATCTCAATCCCCCCGCGCTCAATCATCCACCAGATCATTGCGATACCGCGCCAGGACGAACGCGCCGCACACAAGCAGCGGTCCAACGAGCGCCGGCCCCCACGATGCGCGGAAGCTTCCCCCGATCAGCGCAAACAGCCCGCGCTGCGTCAGCAGGATGCCCGCGCAGGCCAGCGCGGTGATCAACAGCACGAGGGTCAACCGGGTCGAGCCAAGGACAAAACGGTGGGCGGTGGGGGCCGGAGTTTGCCGGGTATGTGAATTCACCATCCTGCATCGGCAACCGCCCATCATCTCAAATAGATTTGATTGGACGCTGTCCAGTGACACGCCATTAGACATCGGGCGCCCGTGACGCGATAATCGATTCGCGATGACCATCAAAAGCTACTTCCGCAACATTTTCGACAACGTCTCGTCGATCGCCATCGGGATGAAGATCACGCTGAAGTACTGCTTCCAGAAAACAGTCACCGTCCAATACCCCGAGCAGCGCCTCAGCTTCGCGCCGCGCTATCGCGGCATTCACGAGTTCGAGGCCGACAAGTGCATCGCCTGCGACATGTGCGCCAAGGCCTGCCCCGTCGACTGCATCTACATCGACAAGACCGCCCCGCGCAAGATCGACAAGAAGACGGGCAAGGTCGATCCCAAGGGCGGCGAGCTGCTCCGCTACGCGATCGACTACAGCAAGTGTTTGTTCTGCGCCCTGTGCACCGAGCCGTGCCCGACCGACTGCATCCACATGGGCAAGCTGCACGATCTTTCGTCCTACACGCGCGAGGACGTGGTCGTCGAGTTCCAGGATCTGGACAAGAAGGGGCTGCGCACGCCGATCCCGCTGTGGATGGAGCGGAATCAGGAACGCATCCCGTGGGTCAAGGACGAATACGACCGCGTGAAGTCCGGCACGCTCGCCACCACCGCGGGCGACATCCCGCACGCGGTGAAGTAGCATCACCCATTCCATGATTCCAACACAACCCTTCGGACCGGACCAGGTGCCCGTCTCGCGCATCGCGCTGGGCTGCATGGGGCTTGCCGGTACGTGGAACCCCGCGAAGGTCGGGCCGGAGCATCGCAAGCGCGCGATCGGCGCATTCGAGGCGGCACTGGACGCCGGCATCACGTTCTACGACCACGCCGACATCTACGGCGGGACCGCGTGCGAGTCGATCTTCAAGGATTGCCTCGCCGCCGTGCCCGGCAGCCGCGAGCGGATCTTCATCACGACGAAGTTCGCCATTCGCGACGGCTACTACGACCATTCGCCAAAACACGTGCGCGACAGCATTCGCGGCTCGCTCGATCGGATGGGCATCGACTACGTGGACCTGTACCAGGTGCACCGTCCCGATCCGCTGGCCGACCCGCGCGCCACGGCCGAGGCGCTCGACGCGCTCGTCGACCAAGGGCTGATCCGTCTCGTCGGCGTGTCGAACTACTACCCACGGCAGATGCTCGCCCTGCGGCGTTACCTGCGCGCGCCGATCGTGTCGAACCAGATCTCGATCTCGCTGTTGCGCCTCGCCCCGATCTACGAAGGATCCGCCGGCGCGACGGTTGAAGGGTCCGGCGACGGCGTGCTCGATCAGTGCCTGGAACTCGGCATGACGCCGCTCGCCTGCAGCCCGCTCGGCGCCGGCTGGCTGACGGGCCGGAAGTCGCCGCCGCCGATCACCCGCAGCGCGGCGTGATCGAGCGCACGCTCGCCGCGCTGCGCGACTTGAGCACGTCATACGATGGCGCCACCCCGGCGCAGCTGGCCATCGCCTGGCTGCTGCGTCACCCGGCGCGCATCATTCCGATCGTCGGATCGAATGACCCCAAGCACATCCACGAAGCCGCCGCGGCAACGAAGATCGAGCTGTCGCGGATGGACTGGTACAAGTTATGGGTTGCGGCGCGGGGGGAAGAGGCGCCTTAGGTGATCGGTGTGACGTTCCCATAAAAACGCTCGCGGAGCAGATGCACGTGTGAGACGCGCGTCGTGCTGCCCGCTGCGCCCGACCGTCAGCGACCGCAATTGTGCGCCATGCGGTAAAGGCGCTCCCTTCCCTGTCCGATGATTCAGTTAGCAGCCCAAGCCACACCGGTGCTGCACTCGTGTGATCCGTGTCACATAGGGCGGCACGTGAACGCACCACGCGAGCGTGGGTCGGTGAAAGAGTCGGACAAGGAGTCTGTCATGAAGAATCTGTTGAAAAAGCTCGTCAAGGACGAGCAGGGCGGCGAGGTTTTGGAGTACGCGCTGATCGCCGGTTTGATCGTGGTTGCCGCGATCGCCGTGATTTCGAGTGTCGGGGACGCCGTTCTCGCCAAGTGGACGTCCGTCGAGGACGGGCTGACCAAAGAGTAAGCCGTTCTCGCGCGGGCCGGCGCGTGCGCGCCGGGCCGGCAAACGAAGCCGCCGGGCCCCGCCGGGGTTGTGGGGGGGGCGGCGGGGGTGGGGGACTGCCGGGCGGGTAA
>JBBSLV010000340.1:0-4801 GCA_038233535.1 Tepidisphaerales bacterium
CACCAGCTCATCCATTGCCGATGCGCCCCAACCGGTCGCGTCCGACCGCTCGATGCGCATCCGATGCGCGCGACGCGACGCGTGAACGGCCTCGCGCCTCGCCGCCTTGAGCAGCCACGGCCCGAAGCGCGATCCGTCGCGCAGGGAACCGAGCCGCGTGTAACAGTCAACAAACACATCCTGCACGACATCCTGCGCCGCATGCGCGTCGCGCACGACGCTTAGCACTGCCGCGAGAACAGCCCGCTCGTAGCGCTCGACGAGCGTTCCGTACGCCTGCACGTCGCCGCGCAGCACCCGGTCAACAATCTCGACATCCGCGTGGACGGCGCGTGGTTCGTTGGCAGTTTTCATGTCACCTCGCTCTTAATGAGGGCGCGATTCAGGTCCGTGCGGCAGAAAATTCAAAGGGAATGTGCTCCGAGTCCGAGTATGCGATCGCCGGCGACGCGGGTCATCGGCCGACCGGCCCCCCCCTCCATCATCTATCTCCCCCTGTTCTTGCAAAAGGACGTTTGCACCCGCAAACTTCACCCATGCCCAGGCTCAAAGCCCCGCAGCGGCGGGAACAGCTGATCGAGGTCGCGACGAAGCTCTTCGCCCGCAACGGGTACGAAGCCACGACGACGGCGGCCATCGCGCTGGCGGCGGGGGTGACCGAGCCGATCCTGTATCGCCATTTCAAGAACAAGCAGGAGCTGTTCGTCGCTATCGTGCGGACCGTCAGCGGGCAGACGATGAACCACTGGCAGGAGCTGATCGGCGGGATCGACGATCCCGTCGAGCGCATCCGCCGGATCGCCAAGGAGTTCCCGCGGCACACGAAGGGACTGGACGACGCCTATCACGTGCTGCACGGCGCGCTATCCACCAGTCGCGATAAAAAGGTGATCGCGGTGATGAAGGAACACTACGCGCAGATCGAGACGTTCTTCGCAGCCATCATCCGCGAGGGCCAGAAGACAGGCGTCTTCCGCAAGGATCTGGACCCGCGCGTCCCCGCGTGGCAGTTGATCATGACGGGCATCGGGTACGCGATGATCTCGCTGAACCTCTCGCAGTTCGACGATGCGTGGGTGCGGGAAGCGATCGACACGACGCTGCGGGGGATGCGCGCGTGACGAATCGCTCCGACGCAAAAAAGAATCCCCGGGACTCCGCGCTGGATGAGCCGATGCCGATGCCAAGCATGATTTTTGCCGATTTGCAATTGACAATTGACAATTGACAATTTGCAATCGAAAGGGCGCTACGCCCCGGGGCGTGGCGGAGTTCCGGAGCGGCTCGCCGGAATCCGCGCACTCAGTGAGAGTCGCCCGCAGGTTGGCCTCCAGGCGGCTGAGGAGGATCGTCTTGATGGGCATGGTACGCCTGTCCTTTCACCACAAACGCATTACCGACCTTCCGGCCGTGCGCGAGCAGCGCGTCCTACAGGCCGCGATTCAGTCTCGGCTGTTAGATGTCCCATTCCTCGCGGTGCTCCTGATCGAGAAACTTCTCCGCCTCCGGCGCATTCGGGATGCGCATCCTTTCCGCGTCCCACTCCAACGGCGTTTGCGCACGGAAGGCGACCGTTCCGAGAAGGGCGCATTCGGTCAGCAGCGCGCCGTAGGTGAACGGGGTGCTCGTGGCGGTCGGATCATTCGCCAGGCACGCGTTGACCCACTCCTGCTGATGGCCGGGGGAGCTGGGGATGGACTTTGGCGGGCGCTGGTGGTCCTTGAACTGCGCTTCGGGGAGCAGCAGGTGCTCGCCGTAGTTGGTGAACAATATTTTCCCGCCTTCGCCGACGAACACGACGCCTTCGCCGTGAAATTTTTCGGGCAGGTTCCAGCTCGACAGCATCGGCGGCTGTTTGGGCGGGTCGGACCAGGTCATCTTCAACGCCGGCATTTCGCCGCGAGCGGGGAAGTCGTAGGTGGCGACGGTCCACTCGGACGTGAGTTCGGGATCGTGCGGGGCGCCCTCGGCGCTGATGCGCGTGGGGTGTTTCAGGTCCAGCGCCCAGAACGCCACGTCCATCAGGTGACATCCGATGTCGCCGATCAACCCGGACCCGAACGCCCAGTAGCGGCGCCAGCCGAACGGGTGGTAGCTCGCCAGGTACGGGCGCGGCGGGACGGGGCCGAGCCACAGGTCATAATTCAGCGCTGCCGGCGGTGGAACCTGCTGCGCGTCGGCCAGCCGGATGTTGCGCCCGTTCCAGATGTGGACCTCGCTCACCTTCCCGATCGCGCCGGCTTTGATCAATTCCACGACGCGGCGGTAGTTGTCCATCGCGTGAATCTGGATGCCCATCTGCGTGCACAGCTTCGTCTGCGTCGCCAGGTCCGAAATCGCGCGGGCGTCGCGCACCGTGTGCGTCAGCGGCTTCTCGCAGTAGACATGCTTGCCCGCGCGCAGCGCCTGCGCGGTGATGGCGGCGTGCGAATGGTCGGGCGTGGCGACAATGACGGCGTCGAGATCCTTGACCTGCTTGAGCATGTCGCGGAAGTCGACGAAGACCTCCGCGTTCGGAATCGCCCGGGCGGAGCGAACGAGCGGTTTCGCGTCGGTGTCGCAGACGGCGACGATCTCGGCGTTGGCGATCGGCTGGACCTGGTTGACGTGCCAGAACCCCTGCACCCCCACGCCGACGATGCCGATGCGGAGCTTCTTCTCCGGGGACGGCGCGGGTGGGGACGCATCCTGCGCCCCGGCGAGCGCGGGCAACCCTGCAACGGCCGCGGTGGCGGCGGCGGAAGAGAGCAACTGACGGCGAGAGATCGATCGAGTCACGCGGGATCCTCCTGAGATCGACTGTTATACCCAAACGGGCGGGACGATGTTGATCTGTGCCCGCGTAGTGGCGACGCCTGCGTCGCGGTTGCGGCGCAGCCGCACGTTCCGGGACTCGACGCGGCGCGTCAACCGCTACGCAGGCGTCGCCCACCAGGGAGAGTTTTCGTGTTGAACTTAAGCAAGAATGTCCTCGATCACGTGTCCATGCACGTCGGTGAGCCGGCGGTCGCTGCCGTTGTTGCGGAAGGTGAGCCGTTCGTGATCGATTCCCAAGAGATGCAGGATGGTGGCGTGGAGGTCGAAACCCTCGGTCTTGCCCTCGGCGGCCTTCCAGGACCACTCGTCGCTTTGCCCATACGCGACGCCGGGCTTGATGCCCGCGCCGGCGAGGAAGTTGACGTACGTCCCGCCGTTGTGATCGCGGCCGACGCTGCCCTGGCTGAAGGGCATGCGGCCGAACTCGGTCGTCCAGATCAGCAGCGTATCGTCGAGCATCCCCCGCGCCTTGAGGTCGCGCACCAGCGCGGCGGTGGGCTTGTCGACGGCCAGCGCCATCGGGCCCAGCTCCTTGGCGATGTCGATGTGGTTGTCCCAGTTGTTCACGTTTCCGCTTGGACCGGACCAGACCTGCACGAAGCGCACCCCGCGCTCCAGCAGCCGCCTCGCGGTGAGGCAGTTTCGGCCGTAGGACTCCGTCGGCTTTTCGTCCAGGCCGTACATCTGCTTCGTCGCTTCGGTCTCGCTGGAGAGGTCGAGGACTTCCGGCGCGCTGAGCTGAAGCTTGGCGGCCAGCTCGTAGCTTGCGATGCGCGCATCGAGGCGCGAGTCGCCGGGGTTTTCCTGCGCGTGCTCGCGGTTCATCTTGTTCAGCAGCGACAGCCCGTCGGCCTCGCTCTGCTTGGTGATGAACTTCGCGGATTCGGGCGGGACCAGGTCGTTCACCGGATTCTGCGCCGCGGCCTGGATGATCGTGCCCTGGTGCGTGACGGGGAGGAAGCCGGAAGAAAGACTGCCCTTCCCGTTGTACGGCAACCCGTTGGAATCGGGGAGGACGACAAACGTGGGCAGGTTGTCGTTGAGACTTCCCAACCCGTACGAAATCCACGCGCCCATGCAGGGGAATCCGGGGGTGAGGAAGCCGGTGGTCTGGAGGTACACGCCTGGGCCGTGCACGTTGGTGCGCGAGGTCATGGCCATGAGGAACGCGAGGTCGTCGACACAGGTGGCGATGTGCGGGAAGGCGCTGCTGACCCATCGCCCGCACTGCCCGTGCTGGGTGAATTCGAACGGGCTGCGCATGATGTTGCCCGGCTGGCTCTGCGACGCCTCGACGTGTCCTCCGGGATCGAACTTTTCGCCGTTGCGCTTGATGAGGGCGGGCTTGTAGTCGAACAGATCGATCTGGCTGGCGCCCCCGTTCATGAACAGTTGAACGACGCGCTTGACCTTCGCGCGGTGATGGACGCCGCCGTTGAGGGCGGGGTTGGGTTTCAGACCGGTGTCGGCGAGGAGCCCTTCCATGCCGAGCAGGTGCGCCATCGCGACCCCGCCAAGGCCGCCGCCGAAACGCCAGAGGAAATCGCGACGATTGGGGGATTGTGTCATGGCGGCTCCATCCGAATGTCATCCTGAGGTACTCCGAAGGATCTCTGGCGTCCGAATACGGGAGGTCCTTCGGAGTACCTCATGATGACATGGCTCGGGGACTGTTCCTTTCTTAAACGCTCTAATTCACGAACATGAACTCGTTGCTGTTCAACATCAACCGGCAACCATTGGCCATCCCGTGCTCCTCCGCGTACTCGCTGAAACCCTTCAGCTCCTCCGCCGTCGGCTCGCGGGCCAAGACGATTTGAAACGCGGCCTTGATCTGCGCGCCGACATCACCCGCGCCGGCAACGCGCGCGGCCAGGTGCTCGCTCTGTCGGACGACGAACCGATTGTTCAGCATCGCCAGCGCCTGCAGCGCCGTCATCGAGACATTTCGCGTCGGCGAGAGCTGCGAAGCGTCGGCGCAGTC
>JBBSLV010000341.1:0-4795 GCA_038233535.1 Tepidisphaerales bacterium
GCGACGTAGTCGTCGTTCCCAATGATTACGCGCCGGCGCGTCGCCGGCGCAGCCACGCCCCCCGACGAATCGGGCGAGTGCCTCTGGCTCCCGAGGATTTTGGATCGCGGATTGCGGATTTGGGATTGAAAACCAAATCGCAAATCGCAAATCCAAAATCCAAAATCGAAAGGATCCTCACATGCCCCGTGTAACAGGCGGCCCGACTCATACCCGCAAGCGCAAGCGCGTGATGAAGCGCGCCAGCGGCTTCCGCGCCGGCCCCGGAACGCTGTATCGCCAGGCGTTGGAATTCACCCGCAAGGCCGACGTCTATGCCTACCGCGACCGCCGGCAGAAAAAGCGCCACTTCCGCACCCTGTGGATCACGCGCCTCAACGCCGCCCTCAAGCAGCGCGGCGTCAACTACAACCGGTTCATCCCGGCCTTGGCTGCCGCGGGGATCGAGCTGAATCGCAAGATGCTCAGCGAGCTGGCGGTGATCGACCCGGCCGCGTTCGACGCGATCGTCGAACTCGCCCGCCCGCACTTGCAGGCGCCGGCGGCGAAGGCCGCGTAAACATCGCGAGCGATTCCTTCCGAGAATGAACAGGCCCGCGACTTTCGCGGGCCTGTTTTGCGTCTGAGCCAATTATCTCAAACAAGATTTATATAGCCACCGATGGGGCACCGACGCACACCGATGATGAAATGCATCGGTGTGCATCGGTGCCCCGTCGGTGGCTAAAAAGTCTTCATAACGCGATCACACCTGCATTACTTCCGCCTTTTTCTTCTCCACCAGCTCGTCGGCCTTGGCCTCGAATTGTTTGGTCAGCTCCTGCACCTGCTCCTTGCCGGTGTTGGCTTGGTCCTCGGTCATGACGCCGCCTTTTTGCTCGGTGTCGATCACCTTGTTCGCGTCGCGGCGGGCGCTGCGGATGCTGATCTTGGCGGTCTCGGAAAACCCTTTGCACTGCCCCACGAGCTGAAGCCGCCGCTCCTGCGACATCGGCGGGAGCTGCAACCGGATCTGCTTGCCGTCGCTGTGGGGCGTGAGCCCAAGCTTGCTGTCATTGATCGCCTTCTCAATCCACTTGATGTCGCCGGGGCTGAACGGCCTGATCAGCAACTGCGTCGCCTCGGGCACCTGGATCATCGCGATCGACTTCAGCGGGGTCGGCGTGCCGTAATAATCAACCTGAATGTGCTCGATCAGCGCCGGCGTCGCCCGCCCGGTTCGGATCGCCCGCAGCTCGTGCTGAAGGTGCTCGGTCGCCTTTTCCATCGCTACTTCACAGTCCATGAGAACGTCGTCTGCCGGCATATCTGAGCCTTTCGCGCGAATGAGCAATTTTGGATTTTAGATTTGGGATTTTGGATTGGAAGGCAATAAGCAGCGGGCACGATCCAAAATGATCAATCCAAAATCCAAAATCCTAAGGTTGAATCGTCGTCCCCACCTTCTCGCCGCGCACCACGCGCGCGATATTTCCGTCTTTTTTCAGGTTGAACACCACCAGCGGGATGCGCTGCTGCTTGGCCATCGTGAAGGCCGTCAGGTCCATCACCGTCAGTTCGTCGCGGAGCACCTGCTCGTAGGTGATCTCATCATACATCGTGGCCTTCGGATCCTTTTTCGGGTCGGCGGAGTAGATGCCGTCGACCTTCGTCGCCTTGAGCAGCACGTCGGCCTGAATTTCCGTGGCGCGGAGCGTGGCGCAGGTGTCGGTGGTGAAGTACGGGTTGCCCGTGCCGGCGGCGAGGATCACCGCCCGGCCCTTTTCCAGGTGCCGCACGGTGCGCCGTCGGATGAACGGCTCGCAGACGCTGTACACGCTGATCGCCGACTGCACGCGCGTCGGCTGGCCCATCTTTTCCATCGTCTCCTGGAGCGCGACGGCGTTCAGAACCGTCGCGAGCATGCCCATGTAGTCGGCGGTGGCGCGGGGGAATTGGCCGTCTTTGCTGAACGTCGCGCCGCGGATGAAGTTCCCGCCGCCCACGACGATCGCCAGTTGCACGCCCATCTGCGCGACCTCGACAAGCTGCCGCGCGATGTTGTGCAACTCGTCGGCATCGATCCCGAATCCGCCCTCCTTGCAGAACCCTTCGCCGCTGATTTTCAGGAGGATGCGTTTGTACTTCGGCGTGTTCGGTGGAGCGTCGGGCATGGCGGGGAGTATAGCGGCAGAGCGGGCAGCGGGCAGCAGGCAGCGGGCAGAAAAGCATTCTCTGGCTCTCTGATTGACAACTGCCTACTGCCTGCTGCCTACTGCCTACCGTCATGAGCATCGTTCTGATCGGTTATCGCGGCAGCGGGAAGAGCACGATCGGCAAGCGGTTGGCCGACCAACTGTGGCAGCCGTTCGTCGATAGCGACGAGCTTGTCGTCCGCAAGGCCGGGGGCAGGACGATCAAGGAGATCTTCGAAGCCGGCGGAGAGCAGGCATTCCGCGAGCTCGAATCCGAAGCGGTCCGCGAAGTGGCCCTGCTCCAGGAGCACGTCATCGCTTTGGGCGGCGGGGCGCTGATCCGCGAGGAAAACCGCCGGCAGATCAAGGATGCCGGCCACAAGGTCATCTACCTCCGCTGCGACCCCGAAATCCTGCTCCAGCACATCCAGGCCGACCTCGACACCGCCAAGACCCGCCCCGCCCTGACGAGCCTGGGGGGAGGGGTCGACGAAATCCGCAAACTCCTGATCGACCGCGAGCCGATTTACCGTCAGGCGATGACCGCCGAACTCGACGTGACGAACCTGACGCCGGAGGACGCGGTGGTGTATATCGTGAGACTGCTGTGATGAGGAAGAAGCCGGTAGCCGGAAGCCAGTAGCCAGAAGCCAGAAGGAGGAAGGATGCATTTCTGCTGGCTCCTGGCTTCTGGCTACTGGCTTCTTATTCTCCCCCTCCCCATGCCTCACCCCTTCTACATCCTCTTCTTCTTCGCCCTGGGCGCCTGCGTGGGCAGCTTCCTGAACGTCGTCGTCTGGCGGCTGCCGCGGATCGAGCATCGCGAAGGCGATTCGCTCTGGCGGTCGATGTTTCGGACGGTCGAGGGGTTGTCGAACCCGCCGTCGCATTGCCCCAAGTGCGGTGCGCCGATCAAGTGGTTCGACAACATCCCGGTCATCGGGTGGATCAAGCTGGGTGGGCGTTGCCGTGCGTGCAAGGCGCCGATCTCGCCGCGCTATCCGATCATCGAGGCCATCACCGGGCTGCTGTTCGTTTTCTACTACGTGATGTTCTTCATGCTCCAGATCGGCCCGTGCGCGACGACGCGCGGGGGGCAGATGATCCGCCCGCTGCTGGCGCTGGGGGCGCACTGGCCGATGTATGTGCTGTACCTGTTCCTGATTTCCGCACTGCTGGCGGCCAGCCTGATCGACGCCGAACTGTTCATCATCCCGATCGGCCTCTGCTGGATGCTCGGCGTCGTCGGGATGTTCGTGCACGCGATCATCAGCGTGCCCGGTTACCCGGGCGCGCTGAACGTGAACCCGCAGGCGGCGGCGCTGGCTGCGGGCGGGGGGGTGGGGCTGCTGCTCAGCGTGCTGCTGTGGCTGCGCGACGTGATCCCCACGAGCTTCCCGCACGGGGAACCGCTGCTCGAGGTCGACCGCACGGAGCTGATCAAGGAGATCGAGCAGGCCAGGCGCGACGGCCAGGAGCACCCGCAGGCGCACCTTGTCCCTCCGCCGTACACGCCCGGGGGCATTCGTCGCGAGATCCGCAAGGAAATGGTGTTCCTTCTGCCCCCGATGGTGCTGGCCATCGTATGGTGGACGCTGACGAGCCGCGTCGGCGCGATCGAATCGATGTGGCTGAGCGTGACGTGTCACGATTGGGTGACCGGGCTGCTCGGATCGATCCTGGGCGCGCTGGTCGGCGCGTTCGTCGTGTGGATCACGCGGATCCTGGGCACGCTCGGGTTCGGGCGCGTGGCGATGGGGCTGGGCGACGTGCACCTGATGTTCGGCGTGGGCGCGATCATCGGCGCCGGCGCGTCCACCGTCGCGTTCTTCATCGCGCCGTTCTTCGGGCTGGCGCTGGCGGTGTGGATGCTGGCGACCGGCACGCGCCGCGAGCTGCCCTACGGGCCGTATCTCAGTTTGGCGACGGGGTTCTGCCTGCTATTCTATTGCGACGTCGCCGCGTACCTGTCCCCGGGGTTGGGGCAGTTGGTGATCGTCGTCCGCAACCTCATCGGGCAGAGTTAGGAACACCGATATGAGCAGCATGTGGCTGAAATTCAAGATCTGGACGAAGGTCGTGATCTTCGTTCTCGTCGCCATCTACCTGCTCGTGTTCTGCCTCAAGAACAACGATCGCACGGTGCAGTTCTGGTATTGGTACAACCGCGCGCCTGATGCGTCGGTCCTGCTGCTGGTGACGCTGTCGTTCCTCTTCGGCGTGGCCGTCGCGATCCTGGTGCGGATGATGTTCAAGACGATCAGCCAGTACCGTGAGATGCGCAACAAATCGCGCACGGAGCGGCTGGAGCGCGAAGTGTCGGAGATGAAAACCAAGGCGGCGAGGCTCCAGACGAGAAGTTCCCCGCCGGCAGCACAGGACGACGTTCCGCTCGCATAATGGATCACCACGGAGAGCACGGAGGGTCACGGAGCGGAGGCTCGGCAGGCACTCCACTCTCTCGGTGTCTCTGTGCTCTCCCAGGGCTTCCGCATTTGATGTTCGGCGCACGTTAGGTATTGCGCGATTGGCCCTCCGGGGATAGGTTCTCACATCGGTCGCGAAGCTTCGCAGCAAAATCAACCTTGTCCCACAGAAAGGAGCTTGCGCATGAACGCCCA
>JBBSLV010000342.1:0-4748 GCA_038233535.1 Tepidisphaerales bacterium
CGCCGTGTTGCGCACACCACGTTAAGATGCGACGCGTGCCGATCATTATCGATTTCGAGCGCGTGCTGCAACGCATGCAGGCCGAGGGGTTCCGCTCGCTGTACCACAACAGCGGGGCGTTCGGGTTCGCGCGCGGCGCCGACGTGAAATACGCGGGGTGGGTGGGGCCGGCGGACGATTCCATTCGCGCCGAGGTGCGGGCGTCCCTGCGGCAAAGTGCATCGCCCTACGAGGCGAACCTGGCGCGGGGGGCGGGGGAGGTGTGGACGCGCCATCTGCCCGGCGCAGCGTGGTTGATGCCCATGAGCCACTGGTCGTACGAGCTGGACTTCGGCAGCCGGGAGTGGATGCCGGCGGCGCTGAACGCGGCGGGGGTGAACGGGGCGGAACTCATCACGCACACCAACGGGGCGGCGCTGGAGTTTGACGTGGGGGAACGCGCGTCATTCGAGGGACTGTTGGCGCAGCTGCTGGGGAACCTGCGGACGAGCGACTTCATGCTCGCGTTCCCCGGGAGACCGGCGCTATGCACCGTGCACCATCACAAGCAGTTGTGGTGGCAGACGACGGACGCGGCGCTGCACGCGGCGCTGATGAAGATCGGGGACGCGACTGAGTAAAGCCTGGTAGAAACACTCACCACGGAGCACACGGAGAGCGCGGAGAAGAAGAAATAGGAATTTCTCCGTGTCCTCCGTGATCTCCGTGGTGAACACATTCTGCGAGCGATACCACAACCGGAACCACGATCGTTTTCCCACCCCCAGCGGTTCGATTTCTGACCGCGTTTCAGCTATGATTTTCACCTTCCCCGCCCCCCTCGCAGGGGCGCGTGTGACAGGCTGTTTTTCGAACCGAATCGAGCAATAAACCCATGTCTGAACTTCCCCCGGCCCCCCTCCCCGCCCCGATCGATCGGATCGAGGACGTTCAGATCGAACAGGAGCTGCACGACAGCGACCTGACCTACGCCATGAGCACCATCATGGATCGGGCGCTGCCCGATGTCCGTGACGGACTCAAGCCGTCGCAGCGGCGCATTCTCGTGGCCGCCAACGACCTCGGCCTGGGCCCGCGCTCCAAGCACCGCAAGTGCGCCAAGATCGTCGGCGACACCTCCGGCAACTATCACCCGCACGGCGACAGCGTCATCTACCCCACGCTCGTCCGCATGGGGCAGGACTGGAACCTGCGATACACGCTCGTTGATCCGCAAGGCAACTTCGGCAGCACCGACGGGGATCCCCCCGCGGCCATGCGTTACACCGAAGCGCGCCTGACCGCGCCGGCGATGGAACTGCTGGCCGATCTCAATCTCGACACGGTTGATTTCCAGCCGAACTACGACGAAACGCGCTCCGAGCCGATGGTCTTTCCGAGCAAGTTCCCCAACCTGCTCGTCAACGGCTCAACGGGCATCGCCGTCGGCATGGCGTGCAACCTGCTCCCGCACAACCTGCGCGAGATCTGCAACGCGATCATCAAGGTGATCGACAACCCCGACCTGACGCTGCCGGAGCTGCTGGAGATCGTCCCTGGCCCCGACTTTCCCACCGGGGGCACGATCTGCGGGCGCGACGGAATTGTTGAGGGCTATCGGTCCGGTCGCGGGCGCATCATGCTTCGCGCGAAGATGAGCGTCGAAGAGGGTCGCAACGGCCGGCAGAGCGTGATCGTCGACGAGCTGCCTTACAACGTCATCCGCAGGAGCATCGTCGAGAGCGTCGCCGAGGCGGTGAAGCGCTGGCAGATCAACGACATCAGCGCGATCAACGACGAGTCCGGCCGTCAGCACAAGGTTCGCATCGTTGTCGATCTGAAGCGCGACGCCGACCCGCAATTGGTCATCAACCAGCTTTACGAATACACGCCCTGTCAGATCACGGTCAGCATGATCAACATCGCGCTGGTCAACCGCCAGCCGCGCACGATGGGCTTGAAGGAGCTGATCGAGCACTTCATCGCGCACCGCAAGGTGGTGATCATCCGGCGGACGAAGTTCCTGCTCCGCAAGGCGCAGCAGCGGGCGCATATTCTGGAAGGGCTGATCTTCGCCGTCTGCGACATTGATGAGGTCATCCGGCTCATCCGCGGCAGCAAGACGCGCGACGAGGCGATCGAGAAGCTGCGCGTGCGCGCGTTTCGCATCGCGCCGGACCATCCGTTCGCCCCGCAGATCCCCCAGCGGCTGATGGAACGCGCGGCGGAGAAGCCGATTCTGCTCACGCAGGTGCAGGCCGAGGCGATCGGGCGCTTGCAGCTCATTCAACTCGTCGGGCTGGAGATCGAGAAGCTCGTCAACGAGTACCGCGAAGTGGCCGAGGAAATTGAGGGATACGAAGCGATCCTGCGCGACGACAAGCTCGTCATGGACATCATCACGACCGACATCATCGAGATGCGCGACAAGTACGGGGACGACCGGCGCACGGAGATCATCGGCGGGGTCGGGGCGTTCAACATGGACGCGCTGATCGCGCAGGAAGACGTCGTCGTCACCGTCAGCCACAACGGGTACATCAAGCGACTGCCCACCGACACCTACCGCGCCCAAAGCCGCGGCGGGCGGGGCATCAAGGGCACGGAATCAAAAGAAGGCGACTTCGTCGAGCATCTCTTCGTCGCCAACACGCACGACTATCTGCTGTTCTTCACCAACCAGGGTCGCGTGTACGAGCGGCGCGTTTACGACGTCCCCGAGGGCAGCCGCACGAGCCAGGGGCGGTCGATCGCCAACCTGCTGGAGTTCCAGAAGGGGGAGAAGATCGCCAACGTGCTGGCGATCGAGGATTTTGGGAAGGACGAGAGCTTCCTGATGTTCGCCACGCAGAAGGGCGTGGTGAAGAAGACGGCCTTGAGCGCGTACTCGAACATCCGCACGAACGGGATCATCGCCATCAAGCTGGACGAGGGCGACGAGCTGATCGCGGTGGAGTGCACGAGCGGGAAGGACCACGTGATCCTCGGGACCAGGAGCGGGCTGGCGATCCGGTTCGAGGAAACCGACGTGCGCGCGATGGGTCGCAACGCCGGCGGCGTCACCGGCGCGCGGTTCAAGCGCGAGGCGGACGAGGTCGTCGGCATGATCGTCGTCCCCGACGGGGACAACGGGTGCTGCCAGGTGATGACCGCGTGCGTGAACGGGTTCGGCAAGCGCACGCCGCTCTCGGAGTATCCGGTGAAAGGCCGGGGCACGCGCGGGGTGATCAACATCGACGCCAACGATCGCAACGGGGACGTGGTGAGCATGTCGCTGGTCGTCGGGACCGACGAGGTGATGTTCATCTCGGAAAAGGGCATCCTGATCCGCACGCGCGTCGGGGAAATCCGCGAGACGGGGCGAAACGCCGCGGGCGTGAAGCTGATCCGGCTGGACGAACGCGACCGGCTGGTGGCGATGGCGAAGGTGGACGCCGAAGAGGTGGCGCCCCCGGAAGAGTCGGAAGGGCCGGATTCACCCGCGCCGGCCGGACCGGACACCCCCGCGCCGCCGGCGCCCGAAGCGACGGATGGGTTGCCGCCGACGGCGACAGATCAAAATTCTCAGGTATAATCCACCTACGGGAGACGACGATGAACATCACCCTCATCCCTGAACTGGAAAAATTCGTGCGCGAGCAGGTGGAGGCCGGAAACTACGCCGACGAGAGCGCCGTGGTGGAAGCCGCCTTGCTGGCCCTGCGGCTGGACCACCTTGGGATCCCCGATATCCCCGGCGGTGTGCCATGGACGCCGGAAACGCTTCGCGCTGCGGTTCAAGTCGGAATTGATGAGGCTGACCGTGGCGAGTTCGCTGAGTTCGATGCGAACGACATCATGCGTCGCGTTCACGCGACGCTGGAGCAAGAACAGTTTGAGCATGCGCGCCACCGGCCGGATCAAAAGGCGGGCTGATGCCTCGGGTCGACAAGACATCGCAGAGCGAGCAGGATGAATTCGACATCGCGCTTTACATCGCCCGAGATAATCCGGCGGCGGCGAAGCGTTTGCTTCAGCGATTTGACAGGAAACTTGAGAGGCTCGCAGAGTTTCCCGGATTGGGCCGATCTCGCGATGATCTGATGCCGGGGTTACGGAGCTATCCGATCAAGAAATATCTTCTTCTTTATCGCGCAGTCGATGATGGCATCGAGTTGCTGCGCGTGCTGCATGGGATGCGCGACCTTAAGAAGCACTTTCCGTGACCGCCGCCATCTCACGCTCCCGCGCCGTCGTCGCCCGCTCCCCGATCCCCAGCCGCTCCTGCACGACGTACAACGGCCGCTGCTTGATCTCCTCGTAAATGCGGCCGATGTACTCGCCAAGGATGCCAATCGCGATCATCTGCACCCCGCCAAGGAACAGGACGGAGACGATCGTCGTCGTGAACCCGGTGATCGGCTTGCGGTGATAGAAGAAGTCGAAGATGTACCACAAAGCCAGCGCGAAGCTGATCGCCGAGACGAACAACCCCATCCACGTCACCCAGCGCAGCGGGCGGTAGCTGAAGCTGAAGATGCCGTCCATCGCGTAATGAATCAGCCGGCGAAGCGTCTGCTTGGGCTTGCCGGCGGCGCGGTCCTGGCGGTCGTACAGCACGCTGTCGGTCTTGAACCCCAGCCAACTGCGCAAACCGGGAATGAACCGGTTCCGCTCGGGCAATCGGTTGAACTCCTCGACGACGACGCGGTCCATCAGCCCGAAGATGCCGGCATCGGGCGCGCTGGGCAGGTCGGTCATGGCGCGGAGGATCGGGTAAAACAGCTTGA
>JBBSLV010000343.1:0-4748 GCA_038233535.1 Tepidisphaerales bacterium
CCTCGTGTGGCACTACCGCCAGGCCGATCCGGAGTTCGGCATTCAGAAGGCGATGGAACTTGCTGAAGAGCTGTCGACGATCGCCGCCAACGACCCCGTGCAGATCCGCCACGGGCGCAAAATCGTGGAGGTGACGGCGTCACACGTGAACAAGGGGTCGGCGGTGACGCGGCTGCTCAGCGAGCGCCCGTACGACCTGATTGTCGCCGCCGGAGACGACACGACGGATGAATCGATGTTCCGGCTGGACCTCCAGAACTTCATCTCGATCCGCGTGGGCGACGGGGAAACCCAGGCGCGATACCGGCTTCCTACCCCGGCGGCGCTCCGGGGGTTCCTCGCGCGGGCACTGACGTAATCTCGCGGTGCCGCACGTCGATGAATGTCGTAGTCGATGGGGTTGTCGGTGGGGTCGCCTGGGCCATCCACGGCCAACATGCCTCATCGACACAAAAAGCGGAATGCGACAATGCGCCGCAGTAGCCCGCCGCGCGTCCCCTCCCCCATGGTTTCTGCAACCTTCGCGGCGTACGATTGTCCTTGCAGACAGGGGTCTGCTTCCGGGGTGAGCGCATGCACAAATGGACCCTCGCCGTCGCTGTTCTTCTGCTGGCCTTCGCGCCCGTCACGTGGGGTGACATTCTGCACCTGATGGACGGGACGAAGGTTGAAGGGAACGTGAAGAAAAGCGCTGACGGGTGGATCGTCACGGGCGCCGACGGCGAGGTCACGAACGTTCCGGCGGGCGCGGTGCGGAGCATCGAGCTGAAATCGAGCGGGGGGGCGGGGGGCGCGGGGGGGAAGGGAGGACCGTTGCCCCCGGAGGTCGCGGAGCGCCGGCTGTACTCGCTTCGGCGCAGCGTCGAGAACCTCTCGAACCTCTCCGACATCGTTCAGCGCTATCAGCGCTTCGTCGAACAGAACAAAGGCACGGAACTGGGCCAGGCCGCGGAGCAGGAGTTGGCGGTCTGGGTCGATCGCCAGAGCCGCGGGCTTGTGAAAGTTGGGCAGGAGTGGGTCACGGAAGAGCAAAGGCGTGCCCTGCTGGCGCAGACAATCGCCGCCGTGTCCGAGGCGCGGCAGTTGATGAAGGACGGGCGGAATAAGGAAGCCGATGCGCTGCTGGTCAAGGCGATGGGGGTCGATCCGCGAAGTGCGTCCGTCCAGTACCTGCGCGGCGTGTTGAAGTATCGGCAGAACGAAGTGCCCGCGGCGCGGAAGGCGTTCGAGATCGTCATCGACGAGATCACGAATCACGCGCCGTCGCTGAACAACCTGGCGGTCATCCTCGCGCGGCAGAACCAGCCGGCGGCGTCGATGGGGATGTACGATCGCGCCATGCAGGCCGAGCCGCTCAACCGCCACATTCTGGACAACGTCGCCGAGGGGTTTTACGCGCTGTCGCCCAGTGAGCGCAAGGCGGCGATCGTCCAGCGGGCGCTGAAGCGATTCCTCGAACAGGACGAGCAGCTTCAGCAGGAGATGGCCAATCGCGGGCAGTTCCGCTGGGGCGCGACGTGGGTCAACCAGCAGCAGCTCGATGAGCTGAAGGCCGCGGAGGTAAAGATCAAGGGTCGGCTGGACCAGCTCGCGGCGGAGTTTGACGCGGTGCAGGCGCGGATGAACACCATCGTGCAGGACGTGGAATCGAACAACCGCACGATGCGCAATCTTGAGTCGCAGCGCTATGGCCGCGACGCGGCGGGGCAGCTCGTGACGGGAGACCTTCCGCCGCGCTATTACGACGTCCAGGCGGATACCGCCAAGCTGGAGGCGGAGCACAAGCAGCAGGCACTGAAGATGCAGCAGCTCCGCGCCGCGGCCAGGGATGTGGAGAAGCAACTGCCCACGCCGCGGTACACGGGGTCGCAGAAGCTGATCGAGACGGAGGGAACGCCGATCCAAGTGCCGGGGGACGCGGCGGCGAGTCAGCCGACGACGACGGTGTCCCTGGTCGAAGCTCCAAAACGGCAAATTCCAAGTTCCAAATAAGCGGCAAACCAAAAAGGCGGAAAAAAGCAGAAGGAAGCTCCAAGCCGCGTCACTTGGAGCTTTCCGTTTTCTTCTTCAAGATTTGTTTGGAGCTTGGAATTTGTCGTTTGGAGCTTTCCGACGCGCGCAAACCGACCGCGCGCGGATGCCTCGCGGTCGGTGGACGTCAGGCCAACTGCTGCGGGCGGACGTCATGCTGCGGCCCGGTCTCGAAGTCGATTTCCATCGACTCCTGGATGCACGAGGCGTCGAGGCATTGTCTGGCCTCGTCCCGGTGCGTCTCGACCATGAGCTGTAGCGCGTCCCGGAGGTTCGCCCGGCACGCGTGAAGTGACTTGGCTTGTGTGATTGTGCCGGGAACTTCTTCGACCCAACCCACGAACCATCCGTTCGGCTCCGGCTTGATGATGGTGTGGTAGCGCTGCTTCATGCCGGCATTGTGAACAACTGTTTCGCCACTCGTCAAGGAAACTTTTATTCCGCGGGGGAGGGGGCTTCGCGGGAATTCGGACGTTTGCTTTACTTCGCGCGCTGCCTCGACTCCGTCGGCAAGCAGAACGAAGCCGCCGTTGACAGGCAGGGGCGCGGCGATTTGCAGAAGCTGGTCACGGGCGATGAGACGTGGACGGTGAGTTAGCAGGTCGGCACCGCCACGCGCCGCGCGTTTACAGCTGCTTCGCATATCCCGATACCGACTCCTTAAACGGTCGCGGCGTCCACCGGAAATCGTCCACGAACTTCGACAAGTCGCACGTGTTCTGCTCCTGGCTCATGATCACCTGATCCCGGTTGAACGGAAGCAGCGATGCCGGCACGATGCGCGTGATCGTCTTCGCGTACCACGCGGGAATCGCGAGCGCCGCCCGCTTCTTCCCCACGATGGCCTCGGAAACGACGTGGTGCATTTGCGGCCAGGTGATCACATCCGGTCCCCCGATGGGGTAGACCTCGCCGATCGCGTTCGGCTTTTCCAGCGCATCGACGAACGCGCGGGCGACGTCGCCGACATACACCGGCTGAAGCTGCCCCGCGCCCCCCCGGCCCAGCAGCCCCGCGCCAAAGTAGGGCATGAACAAAAACGGCGGGGCCTTGCGACGGGCCCACTTCGCTTGCATCTGTAGAAAATCGCCGCGCGGGCCGTGGATGAATGACGGGCGGAAGATCGTCCAGTCGAGATCGGTCGTGCGGACGTACGTCTCGGCAAGGTGCTTCGAGCGGTGGTAGTCGCTGTTCGCGTCCTGGCGCGTGCCCAGCGCAGACATGTGCACGTACCGCCGAACGCCGTTGCGACGGGTGGCGTCGGCGACGCGCTTCGTTCCCTGGTAGTGGATTCGCTCGAACGTGATCCCCTTCGACGGACGCTGCATGATGATGCCGACGAGATGGATGACGGCGGCGCACCCGCGCATGCCGTCATCCAGCGCGCGGTCGTCAAACATCCCGCCCTTGATCGACCGCACGTCGGCACGGCCAATCTCGCGCCGATTCACCAGCGCGTTGACCTGATGCCCGCGCGATACCAGCTCGTCGATCACCGCCGACCCGACAAACCCGCTGCCGCCCGTGACGAATACCCGACCCGCCATGCGTGTCGCTCCTTCTGATGGGGATGACCTCGACGTACACTATGGTCTGCGTCGCCCACAGGGAAATCCTCATGAGTGAATCGTCCACCGCCAGCCCCGTCGCCGCCACCTGGCGTTTGGGCACGCGCGGCAGTTTGCTGGCCAAGACGCAGAGTCAGCTCATCGCCGACGATCTCGAAAAGCGTAATCCGGGACTGGCCGTTGAGCTGATTGTCGTAAAAACGTCGGGCGACATGATCACCGACCGTCCACTGCACGAGCTGGGTGGGAAGGGGCTGTTCACCAAGGAAATCGAGCTCGCGCTGCTCGAAGGCCGAATCGATTTTGCGGTGCACTCGTTCAAGGACGTGCCCGTCACCATGCCGCTGGTCGATCAAAGCGGGCTTTCGCTGGTCGCGACGCCCAAGCGCGAGAATCCGAGCGACGTGCTCGTGTTTCCGTGTTCTCGGAAAAGCGCCCCGGATCCGCAAAGCCCACCGGTTCCGCCGTGGGCAGCAGGTGTGTCCGAAGAATCACTCCACGGCAAAGCCGGTGGGCTTTCTGGGCTTCCCCAAGGAGCGCGCGTGGGGACGGGGAGTTTGCGTCGTCGATGTCAGCTTCTCGCGCTGCGCCCGGACTTGCGCGTCGAAAGCGTGCGCGGGAACATCGACACGCGGCTGAAGAAGCTCGCCAACGACGAATTCGACGCCATCGTCCTCGCCTATGCCGGGCTTCATCGCTCGGGGATGTTCGACGCCGGGCGGATGATCATGCTGAGTGACGACGAGATGCTTTGCGCTCCCGGTCAGGGGGCGCTGGCGTTGCAGTGTCGCTTGAACGATCAGACGACGAGCGACCTGCTGGAGGGGCTGAACGATCCCGAGACGGCCATGTGCGTCGCCGCGGAGCGGTCGCTGGTGAAGGCGCTGGAGGGGGATTGCCATTCGCCCATCGCCGCGCGGGCGCGGGTGAAGGGCGTGAGCATCACGCTCACGGGGGCGGTGGGGGCGCGGGACGGCAACCCCCCGGTGATTCGCGCATGGGCGGAAGGATCGGTTTCGTCGCCGCAAGAGGTCGTCAAAGCGGTTTACGATCAGCTCGCGCGTCAGGGCGCGCAGTCGATGCTCACATTGTGAAATTGTGAAACCGTGGAACTGTAAAGCGCGGCCGCTTGCGGCGGGTTTCCTCCAC
>JBBSLV010000344.1:0-4736 GCA_038233535.1 Tepidisphaerales bacterium
CTGGTGCATCGTCTCCGGCGGCTCGGAGCGGTCTTGCGAAGCATCGAAACCCTCGGCCGCCCGCCGGCGACTGAAAGTCAGTCGTCACCCCTGGCCATCGCCGCCTGAGCCGGACGCCGGGTTCCGCCACGGGCTGCTAACGGTGCGCCCCCTTCTCCGTCTATGACGCCTTTACTTGCCGCTCCGCCAGCCGCCTCCGAATCCGCCCCACCCCCAAGCGGAAATTCACTCGGTTTGATTCGACGGGATTCGACATACATCCACTGGCGATCAGCTTCGATCGCTGCCAACGTCATGGATGCGGTGCAGCCGCAGAGATCGAGCACCAGTTCGCCGCGATGGCTGTGCTTGCGGATGAAAAACTCGCACAACTTCTGCCGCTTCTCGAAGCACTCCGCCGCCTCGGCAAGATGACCTGAACCTCAGGCGATCACGTCAGACCAAAAGCGGCTCAGCAAATCGAATGCGTTTTCGAGTTCGCTCGCCTTGATCTGCGATTCGGAGGCCAGTGCTTTGAAGTCGTCTGCCCAGATGGCCGGCGGTCGGGAAAGCACCTTCGGCAACTCGTGTGTGGCTCGCCTCGTAAATGTCCGCTGCGCGGCGATGGCAACCTCGGCGGGCGTCACGCCGGCGGTTTCGATGAGCAGCACAAGATCGACCAGATCCTTGGTCCGCATGTTCTCGCGATCAGTCCACCGTCTTGTGTAGGCGTGAATCTTCTCGGCGAACTGCTGCGGTTTCGGGATCGCCAGCACCTTGGCCGGCGGGAGTTCAGCAAACGCCAAGAGGTCGTCGCCGGTCAGGATTTCGGGAGAGCCGCCTGGATCGTCGCCGAAACCAAGGTCGATGTGGAAACGGCCATAGGTTTTGCCGGCCAGAAATCCTTCGCATGGGAATCTCGCACCGCCCAGTGGAGCGCCGGCGAGTTCGGTCGTCGGCGTGCCGATCTGAAACGTCAAGAAATCATGAAGGTCCGCTTCGGCCGCCTCCTGGATTTTGTCGCGGATCGCAGCCAATCGCGCCGCCAACGAGGTTGCGCTATCGCCGGCACAGGTGAGGTCGATGTCGCGCGTCGTTCTCGCGCGGGGACGATAACGCAGCTCCATGGCGTATCCGCCCTTGAGAATCCACGGCGGATTGGGCGAAGCAAACAACCTCGCCAGCAGACGTTCGATGACGAGCTTGAGACGGAGCGAATTGATATCCGTGCCGCGCTGGGCGGCGACGTTTTTCAGCCGGGCTTCGAGCGAGGCTTTGAATGCGGCAGGGGTGGCGAAGGTTCGTGCCATCGATCACCCTATCGCGCAGCCGCCAGGGGACGGAGAAGGCGCGCTGCGCCGGGTGTGTTCCGCACAGCGACTTCAAGTTTCGATTTGCGGACCATCCCGCGCTCAAGCCCGTCATCGACCGCCCTGCCCAGTTGCTCGTCCGTGACGGTCTTCGCGCCGGCAACATCGAGCAGCGTGCGGAGCGGCGTCGTCAGAAAGAAACCCTCACGCTGCTCGGCGTCAGCACGGCTGAGCGTCGCCCGGTGCAGCACGCAATGTGAAGGCGGCTCCTTTCGGAATGTCCGCGGAACGGATAGATGAACGCGCCGGGGAAGCACGTCGCTGAGTTGGTGCAGCGCCAGCGCCGTTTCATGGGAGACGACCGCCTGCGGGACATCCCGCCGGTTTCTGCTCCAGAGCGAGAGCCGGATTAGATCATCATGCTCGGCGAGCGGAATGGTGACGATCCGATAGAGCCCATGATCAGCACGCTCGAAGTTGCCGGCCTTGAGGTGGTAGGTCAGATGGGTGTAGCCATAGCCGGCCTCCGCCGCCTGCTTGGCGGTGAAGTATCCCCCCTGCCCGACGGCGATGGCGTGCAGTGCTCGGAGTGATTTATGGGGGTCGCGGTAGCTCATGCACAATCCTTCAAATTATTTGAAGGATTATGCACGCCGACTGAACCTTGTCCAGACTCCGGAACTGGGTGAACTTCAGCCAGTTGAGCGGTGGAATTTCACGGGGACCCATACCATAAGAGTATGGTAAAACCCTGTATTTTCAGTTGTAAGCGTATATTAAACAATTACTTATGTCGAACCGCCGCCCGCTGCATGACCGTGCCTACTAATGGAGGTAAGCCCGCCCATTGAACTACGACGCCTTCATTTGCCGCTCCGCAAGTCGCCTTCGAATCCGCCCCGTCCCGAGTCGGAAATTCACCCGGTTCGATTCAACATACATCCACCGACGATCGGCTTCGATCGCCGCCACTCCCGCTTGCCGCTGAGTATTTCCAACCAGGTTGCTTTGGCCAGCAATTCTCAAAATCGTGACCGGGCGCAGCATGATGGAAAATCTTCCCCGTCCCGCGCATCTGATAGGTCGTGGAAGGAACAGGGGCAGGTAGTGGCGAGGATTGAGGCGGACTGGCATGCGGTGCTGGCGGCGGAGGTGCGGCGCAGCGCACGGCTGTTGTTCAGGCTCGCCTACAACGTCCTGCGCGACCGCGCGGCCGCCGAGGACGCATGTCAGCACGCGCTCTTGAAGGCGTGGGAGGAGCGTGAGCGGTTGCGAGACCCCCCGGTGCTGCGGAGCTGGCTGGCGCGGGTGGTCGTGAACGAAAGCCTTCGGCTCGTCCGCCGGCGGAACGTCGAGCGAAAGAGTTTGCAACTCGCGGGCGGCGCGGCACGAGCGGTGGCCGGAGCCTCGGTCGAGTCGGACGTTCGCGAATCAGTGCTCCTGGCCCTGGAGCAGTTGCCCGAGCGGTCGAAGGCGGTCGTGACGCTCCGCGTCATGCAGGGGTTGAGCGGAAACGAGACGGCGGAACTGCTGGGACTCAGTGCCGGCGAAGTGTCGCGGCAGCTTCACGCCGGGATGGAGCAGCTCCGGGCATTGCTGGATGACTGGGACGCGGACGCTGTAATGACGCGTGATGACGAGTGAACGGTGAGAACCATGTCATGCGATGAAGTAAGACAAGTTCTTCTGGACGGCGCCGGCGCCGGCCGGAGCCGGGGGGACGTCACGGCGCACCTGCGGCAGTGCGGCTCATGTCGCGCGGCAGGGGAGGTCTACGCCCGCATCCGGAACGTGCTCCAGCCGACGGCCCATGACGGCGCGGTCCGTGACGGCGCAGCCGAGCCCGTCGCCGGGTGGGACGCGTTCGAGCAACGACTGCTCGCCAGCCCGCGCCCCAACGGCGCGCGGGGCGGAGGGCGATGGATCGGCGTGCGTGGCAGCCTCGGATTGGGGTTGGCGGCGTCGCTCCTGCTTGGCGTCGTGGGGTTCCAGGTGGGGCGGTGGTATGCGGGAAGTCCCGCGCCGCTGGCAAGCGGTGGCAAGAACACTGACGTACACGAGCCGACGCAAAATCCGCCGCCGCATGCGCGCCTTGCCGCGGCCGACGTGACACGGCAGGTGCGGGCGTTTGAAGAGGTGTCACAGGTCTTCGACGGCCGCGCCAGCTGGGTCATGCTCTCCGACGACGCGACTGACATGGGGCTCGCGCCACAGCCGCTCGACCGGCCGCAACCGGCCCTGCTGATGCTTCGGATGACGATGCTGCGCGAGAATCAGATCATCTCACAGGCGGATCTTGTCATCGTCACCGGAGAATCAGCGGATCTTTCCGTCCCCATCGCGCGGGGCCGGACATTGCGGTACCAGATCGATACGACCCGGGATACGCCGACGCGGTTGAATCTGTGGGCCGAGGTGCTAACGCCCGCGGGCGGGGAGGCGCTGGGTGCGCTGGCAACAACGCTGCGGGCGGAGCCAGGCCGCAACGTCAGCGCCGGCAGCCTGACGACGACGGGCGGCGTGTATGAACTGCAAATCGACTTTGCCCAGGGTGCGGCAACCGAGGTCGTGCCGGGCGAGATCGTGCCGGGCGAGGTCGGGCCGGGCGGCGCGAGCCGTCCCGCGCCACCGGCCGCGGAAATGATGGGCAGCTAAAGCCATGGACGCCACCGTAACACTGCTCATCCTCGTCCTCTCGCAACAGGGGTACTGGTTCGGGGGGCAGCCGGAGACGGTCGACGTACGGTGGGCGATCGCGGACCAGAACACAGCCGCGGAGCTGACGTGGGCGCTGGTCGCCAACGGCGTCACCCTCGCCAGCGGCAAGGCCGACATCCCCGCCGGGGACGCTTCGACAACGATCGAGCTGAACCCCCCGAAGGTGCGGGCGCGGACGACGCTGACGTGGCGCTACGAGCTTCGCCAGCGCGGAGACGGCGCCGCCGCACCGGGACTCCTGGGAAAAGGGTCCGTCGCGGTCGAACTGTTCCCGGACGACCCGCTCGAGGGCCTGGCGGCGCGCGTGGGCGAGCGGCGGGTTGTCGTGATCGACCCCGGGGGGGCGATCACGGCGGCGCTCGACGCTGCCCGCGTGCCGCATACACGTGCGGCCCATACGTCGGCGCTCCAGGTGGGGCGGGCGGACGTCGTGCTCGTCGCGCCGGACGCGCTGCCGGCTTCGGAGATCGGTCAAGGCCCACTGCTCCAGCAGGCTCGCGCCGGCGCGGGGGTCATGCTTTTCGAGCAGTCGGCCCCGCAGCGGCTGGGCCGGTACATCGTGGCGGAACGGAAGACATCGGATGGGCTACAGTGGCGAATGAACCACCCGCTGCTCCGCGGGCTTGCGCAAAACGACTGGCGGACGATGCTCGGGGACGGCAACCAGCCGCGCCGCGCGATTCAGCTCCCGGCCGGCGAGGCGGCGCTGGAGATCGTGTACTGGCCGTC
>JBBSLV010000345.1:0-4736 GCA_038233535.1 Tepidisphaerales bacterium
AAGACCGGAGTGAATCACGCCGTCGGCAAAAATCTCATCGGCGCGTTTCACCAGCCCATCGCGGTCTTCGCCGACCCCGAAACCCTCAAGACACTCCCCCTCCGCGAGCTTCGTGGCGGCCTCGCCGAGTGCATCAAGCACGACGTCATCCGTGACGCAGAAGGCTTCGCTTCTCTTGAACGGGACATGCCCAGGGCGTTGGCCGTCGACACCGACTATCTCGCCGATCTGATCGCACACAACGTCAGGATCAAGGGTCGCGTCGTCGAGGCCGACCCGTTCGAGCGCGGCGAGCGGGCGCATCTGAACTTCGGCCACACCTTCGGCCACGCGATTGAAACCGTATCGAATTACAACTACTCGCACGGCGAGAGCGTCGCGCTTGGCATGGTGGCGGCGAGTCGCGCGGCGCAGCGTCTGAGCATGATCGACGATCGCTCGGTGGGACGAATCGTGAACCTGGTCGGCGCCGCCCGGCTGCCGACGGGCCAAATGCAGCTCGACGTGGATCGGGTTGTCGCAGCCATGGCGTTCGATAAGAAGGTCAAGACGGGGCGATTGCGCTTCGTCCTGCCCGACCGCATAGGGCACGTCGTGATCCGCGATGACGTGCCGGCCGACGTCGTGCGCGAGGCGGTGGAAAGTTTGCGAGGGTAAGCACGCATGTCCCTGCGTCACTGGCTCCAGTTGTCGTTGACCGCCGGGATCGGTCCGATCCTCGTCCGCCGGATTGTTGACGCCGCCGGGGGGGCGGCGCCGGCGTGCGAGGCACCGGTCGCGCTGCTGCGCGAGATCGACGGCATCGGGGCCGCCAAGGCCGCGAAGATTCATTCGGCGCTGCGCGCCGCGGGCGCGCTGGTCGATGAGGAACTCGCCGCCGCCGCGGCGCTGGGCGTGACGATCATCTCGCGGGACGATGAAGCGTTTCCCCTGCTCCTTCGCAGCATTCCCGATCCCCCGGCGGTGCTTTACGTGAAGGGAACGTTCGAGCCGCGCGATCTGAACGCGGTGGCGATCGTGGGCAGCCGCAAGTGCTCGTATTACGGGCGAGAACAGGCCGAGCGATTCGGCGCGCTGCTTGCCGGCGCGGGGGTCACGGTGCTCTCGGGCGGGGCGCGGGGCGTGGATTCGTCGGCGCATCGCGGGGCGATGTCGCATCCGCAGGGGCGGACGATCGCGGTGCTGGGGAGCGGGCTGGACGTGCCCTATCCGCCGGAGAACGCGGGGCTGTTCGAGCAGATCGCGGCCAGGGGCGCGATCGTCAGCGAATACGCCCTGGGCACGTCGCCGATGAGGGAGAACTTCCCGCGCCGCAACCGCATCGTCAGCGGGATGTCGCGCGGCGTGCTCGTGATCGAGGCCGACGAGCGCAGCGGCGCGCTCATCACGGCGCGGCAGGCATGCGATGATCACGGGCGCGCCGTCTTCGCGCTGCCGGGGCGCGTGGATAACCCGACGTCGGCGGGTCCGCACAAGCTGATTCGCGACGGGGCGACGCTGGTCACGAAGCTGGAGGATATTCTTGAGGGGCTGGGTCCGCTTCCGCAGGAGGCGCACGAAGTCTCGCTGTTTGAACCATCTGCGTCCACGAAGCCGCCGCTCGACTTCGCTCGCAACAGGCAAGCGGCGGAGCCCGTGAAAATCGCGCTTAATCCAACGCTGACGGAGCGACAGCGCGTTGTCCTCGCGCAGCTCGATGGGCAACCGGTTCATATCGAAACGCTGATCGAGCGTACGTCGCTCCCGGCATCCGAGATCATGCAGGATCTCACGCTTCTCTCGCTCAAGGGGTTCGTGCGGCGGGTGGATGGTCAGACCTTCGCCAAACGGAGCAACTGAGTGCAGGTACGACTCTACGTCTCGTGCTTCGTGGTACGCCGGAGAAACGGAGGGCACGAATTTCTCCAGCTTCGACGCGAGCCCAGCCGCTACATGGGGGACACGTGGCAACTCGTTACCGGCGGCATCGAACAGGGGGAGACGGCGTGGCAAGCGGCGCTTCGCGAGCTGCGCGAGGAGACAGGACTGACGCCTTCGGAGTTTTACCAGGTCGACATCGTGAACACCTTCTACCTCGCCGCCTCCGATAGCATCATACACAGCCCGATGTTCTGCGCGATCGTTGCGCCGGATGCGGCCATCGTGCTGAATCACGAGAACATCGAGTGTCGCTGGGTGGCGCGGGACGAGATTGAGTCGAAGCTGATGTGGCCCGGCGAACGTACGGCGGCTTCGGAATTGTGCCGCGAGATCCTTGATGACGGCCCGGCAAAGCGGTTTTTGCGGCTCGACGTTGAGTCGGGCTTTACACGCCCTTAACCTTGCTCCCCTACGATGGGACATTCGCGCATGACAGCAACCACCCCCGCCATCCCCCGCAAGACCGTCGCCCAGCCGAACCGACAGGGGCTGCGCGTCGCGGCCATTGACGTGGGGTCCAACAGCGTGCACATGATCGTCGCACAAGTCGATGCCGACGGGGGCGTGACGACGTTGTGGCGGATGAAGGAGATGGTCGGCCTTGGCCGGACAAGCTTCCCATCGCGCCGGTTGACCAGGGACGCGATGGACCGGGCGCTGGCGTCGCTCGGCCGGTTCAAGCAGGCCGCGCAGCAGCGCCAGGCGGAGAAGATCGTCGCCGTCGCGACCAGCGCCATCCGCGAAGCGGAGAACGGTGGAGATTTCATCGAGCGCGCCAAGCGCGAGCTGGGGCTGTACGTTCGCGTCGTCAGCGCCCGCGAGGAGGCCCGGCTGATCTACCTCGCGGTGCGCCACGCGATGAACCTCAAGGAAGACCCGCACCTGATCGTCGACATCGGCGGGGGCAGCGTGGAGTTCATCGTCGGCGACGGTCGCCGCGCCGCGATGCTCGAGAGCCGCAAGCTCGGCGCCGCCCGCATGTCGGCGAAGTACGTTCATTCCGATCCGATCAGCGATGAAGACACAAAATCGCTGCTCCGTCACTACGAGCGGGAGCTGGCGCCGCTTGTCGAGACGATCAACCATCACAAGCCGGTGAAAGTGATCGGCACGAGCGGTACGCTGGAGAACATCGCCGCCATGTGCGGCACGCCGTACGAATCGGGCAACGGCGAAGGGTCCGGCGGGATGATCGAGCGCGGGCCGCTGGAGAAGCTGGTCGAGGAGCTGCTGAAGTCGACGACCGACGACCGGGCGAAACTGCGCGGGCTGGACGACCAGCGCAAGGACCAGATCATCGCCGGGGCCCTGCTCGTGCGCGAGCTGTTCGAGCGGCTGGAGATCAAGCGCATCGACCTGTGCGGTTCGGCGCTGCGTGAAGGCATTCTGCTGGATTACCTCGGCCGACACGCGCCGGACCTGGCGATCCGCGGCGAAGTTCCCGACCCCCGCCGGCGCAGCGTCATCGATCTGGCCCGGCGATGCGACTGGCACAAAACGCACAGCGAGCAGGTGGCGTCGCTGGCCATGCGGCTGTTCGACGAGCTGCGTCCGGTGCACGGGCTTGGAGCGCTGGATCGCGAGCTGATCGAATACGCCGCTCTGCTGCACGACATCGGGTGGCACATCGGGCGCAAGGGGCATCACAAGCACAGCATGTACCTCATCCTGCACGGCGATTTGAAGCCGTTCACCGAGGAGGAGGTGCGGATCATGGCGAACGTCGCGCGCTATCACCGCAAGTCGCCGCCTAAGCGGTCGCACGAGAACTACGCGGGCTTGCCCCCGCGCGCCCGCAGGATCGTCGATGTGGGTGCGAGCCTCCTGCGTCTGGCGGACGGGCTCGATCGAAGTCATTCGCAGGTCATCTTGGGTCTTCGTTGCCGCGTTGACGACGCGCAGGTCAAATGCACGCTGGCGGCTAAGTCGGATGCGGAGCTGGAGGTCTGGGGGGCGCAGCGGAAACGCGATTGCTTCGCCAGGACGTTCAAGCGCGAGATCATCTTCTCCCTGGAGAAAAAGTAGGAACGCCAAATGGACTCGCTCACGCACCCTCACGATTTTCCGGGCAAGCTGATCATCGTCGAAGGCATCGACGGCTCCGGAAAGAGCACGCAGCTTCAACTCGCCAGGCGCTACCTCGAGGCGAAGGGTTTGAAACCCTTCTTCACCGAGTGGAACAGCGCCGATCTCGTGAAGACAATCACGAAAAAGGGCAAGAAGAAGATGTCGCTCACGCCGATGACCTTCTCGCTGCTGCACGCGACGGACTTCGCCTACCGGCTCGTGCACAACATCCTCCCCCCGCTGAAAGCGGGGATGATCGTGCTGGCCGATCGGTACGTGTACACGGCATTCGCGCGCGACGTGACGCGCGGGTGCGACCGAAAGTGGGTGCGGCAGGTGTATCAGTTCGCGCCGCGCCCCGACCGCGCGTTCTACTTCAACGTGCCGATCGACGTCAGCGTCTCGCGCCTCCTCTCCGGCCGGGCGAAGATCAAGGACTACGAGGCCGGCATGGACCTCGGCCTGGCGCCCGACCATGTCAGCAGCTTCAGGATCTTTCAAGGCCGCATCCTCGATGAATACCAGGCGATCGCCGGCGAGTACGGGCTGACGGAGATCGACGCGACACAGAGCATCGGCGAGCAGCAGCGAATCGTTCGCGAACTGCTCGATGAAACGCTGTCCGATTACCGCCCGCCGCGGGAGCGCCCATCGCCCGAGCAGACGGCGCTCGCGGCGGCCGACGTGGACACCCATCCCGACGCCGATCAGCCAGACGCCGATCAGGAGACCACCGCATGAGTCCGGCC
>JBBSLV010000346.1:0-4725 GCA_038233535.1 Tepidisphaerales bacterium
CGCCATGCCCCTCGGCGACGTCCGCCGCCTGCCGCCACGTCGAGGCGATCGTCTTCTGGTTCCCCTCGGGATCCTTCGCCCAGTCGCCAGGCCCGCACGACGAATCGATCCGCACGACGCCCCACGGGCGCGCGCCCCAGAGGCGCAGCTTCTCGGCGATCTTGCAGGCTTTATGCACCTGCTCGACGAACTGCTTGCGCTCCGATTCGCTGCCCATCGCGCTGCCGCCGCCCGTCGGGGGCCAGACGGGAGCGACGAGCGAGCCGATCGCCAGGTTCTTCTGTTGAAACTTCTCCGCCAGCCGCTTCAACCGGTCGTCGTCGATGTCGATCGAGAGGTGCGGGTCAAAGAGGAACAGGTCCATCCCGTCGAACTTCACGCCGTTGACGCTGGCGCTGGACGTGAGGTTGATCATCGTGTCCAGGTCGATGGGCGGCTCGGAGTCGGGTCCTTTGCCGACGAGACCAGGCCAGGCGGCGTTGTGAAGCTTGGGATAGTTGTTGGCTGAAGTCGAAGTCATGGTTTTCCTCGTGGTGCGTAATGACGAAGCCGCTCCGGCCCCTGCCACCGAGCCGGTGTTAGCGTCAAGCGATGACTGGGGCAGCCGGGAATACGTCGCCTACAACGAGCCGGAAACCCGGCAGGGCCGGCTCATTCTCGATTACGTCGGCGGCGTGGAACGAATGTGTGGTGCCGTTCTGCCGATACACGCGAATGGTTTTTCGCTCCGGATTAACGATCCACACGAGTGCAACGCCTGCGGCGAGATATTCTTCGAGCTTGTCGTCCACCTCAATGCCGGTGTTGCTCGGAGACAAGACCTCGACCACAAGGTCTGGCGCGATGAAGATATCGCCATCCGGAATTTCGCAATTTGGAAGGCGGCCCAGTGTCACGTACACGACGTCTGGCTTGCGCCCGTGACTTCGGCCGTTAAAGCAATAGATCATCACTTCACACGCGGCCATGCCTCGATGCGGGTAGAAGAATGCGTTCAAAAGCGAGGCGATACGCGTGGCGATGAAAAGGGCCTTCGCTCCCACCTTTTTCTCCCTCAGCTCGCCGTCGATGAGTTCGTACAGCTTGCCGTCTCGTTCGCCGGCGTGCTCGACCTCTTCGGGCGTGAGCGGAACCAATGGGGTCAACGTGCTCATATCCGCATTCTATCCCGAAGGATGCGATCGTTACAGCTCCATCAACGTGCGCGGCGCATCTTGCCGCTCCGTGAAATACGTCGTGTAAGCCTCGCCGTCGGTCTCGTGAAAGCTTCACCGCGAAGTCGGTCGCGGCATTCGATTCGACGCGGATCGTCACTCGCTCGGCGTCGCGATAGTCGGTCGCACGTTCAACGCTCCCGCCACCAGCGCTGCCGCAGTGCCGCTCAGCAGGCTCCGTCTCGAAATCGGCGATGTCATCGCATGAACGTACTCGACATCCGAGCGAGTTTCACTATATGCTGGTAAGTGAATGATCTTCATGGGACGACGAGAATCGCGAGCATATCGCGAAGCACGGCGTCATTTCGGAAGAGGTCGAGGAACTGGCCCGCGGCGCGCGTCCGCCGTTTCCACGCGCGATCGGCGACGGCAAGCACATGGTTTGGGGTCAGACGTCGCGCGGACGGTATCTTCAGGTGATCATCGTGTTCAAAGCCCCGGAGGAGCTCCATTACGAGGCGTTGACGGCGGAACAGTGGGCGGAGGTTGCTTTGACCGATGTCCGCCGCGTCGTCCGCGTGATGCATGCGATGGACTTGACGGACGCCATGAAGCGGAACCTTCGCAAAGGACGGAGATAACGATGGCAAAGCGAGCGAAACCACCCGTGGACGAGAACGACTTTGAAGCCCTGGATCGCCTCGCCCACAGCATCACGCTGGAAAACACACGACCGCTGAATGCCCGAGAGCGCAAGCAGTGGGCAGAGGCAAAGCACGGCCGTCCGAGGAAAGCGCCGGGCGCCAAGTCCGTGCCGACGTTGATCACGGTCGAGCCAACACTTCTGCGGCGGATCGACGCTTACGTGAAGAAGGCCGGCATCAGCCGCTCACGGCTTTTCGCCGAGGCCGTTCGGGAGCGGATCGGCGCCGCCCGACCAAAGCGAAAGGCGGGCTGATGAACGGTGGCCATCTGTGCCCCTTGGCGTTTCCACTTTCCAGTCATCCAGCGGTTGCAATGCTGAGACTGATCATAATGGCTTGGTCCACTTTCATCATGGTTTCGTTAGAGAGCGCGCCCAGCTTTCGAACAAGGCGCTGCCGGTCGATGGAACGAATGTGATTCAGCGTAACGACTGACCCGACGTTGAGACCGCCTTCGCCCCCAGCCAGGTAGACCTGAAAGGGGTAGGCGCGCTTGAGCGTCGAGGTGATCGCGGCAACAATCGTGATAGGCGATGCGCGGTTGCCAATGTCATTTTGAATGACCAAGGCCGGGCGCGTCTTGCGAATTTCAGCTCCGATCGTTGGCTCAAAGTTGACGAGCCAGATTTCGCCGCGGAGAGGGTGAGTTATTCTTCGGGCCATGCTTCCGAGAGTCCCATCCATTCCCTCGCGGTCTTACGGTCGTGCGATGCACAGGCTCTATATCCGGCGGCGAGTTGATCTCTCAATCTACCCGAAGGTTTGCAAACGTCTGACTGCGATTTGTTGAATAAGACGCTCAAGCCTTCGCGAATCACCTCGCTGGCGGATTCATAGCCGCCGGAAGCGACTCGCTCCTGCACCAACCGCAGTTGCCGCGGAGTGAGCGAAACGCTGATCGTTGCTACTCGTGCCATGCTGAAAGCGTAGCACAGCGACCACTCAGCCGGCAACGGCACGGTGAATTTATCCAAAAGTCGAAGGCCTGAGGAAATCGCAGACGCTCAGAGCTTCACACCCCCCTGATACCTGATCCCCGGGGCATCGGGGTTCACTTCCGGGCCGTAGTAGCGCAGGACGACGAGCGGCTCGGTGCCGCTCGTGTTCTCGAACGTCACGCCGGCCTTTGCGGTCGTTTCGGTGCAGAACACCTCGTCTTCGGTCAGCTCGTGGAAGCCGATCATTTTCGGGCTGCTCAGCCGCATCTTGTTCATGCGGCCTTCGCCCTGAACCGTGATCAGCCCGTACGCACCGTTGTCCTTGATCGTCGTCTTGGCGCCGGGGGTGACCGTCAGTTCCTTGGCGGTGAAGAGCTGCTCCCCGCGGACCTTGCCGTAGACGATCCAGCGGTCGAAGAAGCCGTCCTTTTCCGAGCCGGTGTGGACGATCGGCTCGAGGGAGTGGTTCTGCTTGAAATACGGATCGACGTTCGCTTCCCAGTCGAGCTGCTCGACGATGAAATCGAGGTCCTGATGCTTCTCCTTTGGCATGTCCTTCACCAGCAGCGCCCACGGCACTTCCCGGCCCTCGACGAGGCTCTGGTACATGCCGAACACGTCGCTCCCCCACTGCGGCTCATAGGTGCACAGCGACCCCGGCGCGTGCAGGATGCTCGGTCCGATCAGCCAGCCGCTGCCGGGCTTTAGCCGGTGGGCCTGGGACAAATCGAGGATGCCGTTGTCGCCGGTGTTCCAGTCCTCGAGGCACCTGCGAAGCTGCTTCTTCGTCGTGCCGGGCGTCAGCCCCATGAAGGTGTAGGGGAAGTTGTTGCCGACGTTGTTGTGCTGCGGCGGGAAGTAGTAACTCTCCGGCTTGCCCTCCTGCTTCACCAGCGCCGCCTGCTCCTTCGACTGGTGCATGTGGTGCGGGATCGGGCCCATGTTGTCGAAGAACTTCGAGTAGACGGGCCACTTCTTGTACTTGTTCCAGATTGACGGGCCAATCAACGTCTCCCCAAGCTCCGCTACCGCATCCGCCAACGTGCAGCGGACATCGCCGGCGACGATGTAGCTCAAGCCCTCGTCGGGCGTGCGATTGTCATTGGCGGCGGGCGTCGTGGAGGCGAACCAGCGCTCATCGATGCCGCCTCGGTTGAGGCCGAAGGCGTAAAGATCCTTCGGATCAAGCTTCAGCCGCTTGCCCGGCTGGAGGAACGATCGCGGAACCCAGCACGGCGCGAGCCGGAGCAGACCGCCGCCTTCTTCGAGCGCGCTCTCGACCGTCTTGCGCACGTTGCCGCTGGTAGTCTTCAGTTGGTTGACGTTTGTCTTCATGTTGACACGGCCCTTTCCTGATGTCCGCCGATCGGGGTGGATGGTTTTCGCTTGCGCAAAACCGCGAGCGACGAATCTTGCATCGAAGCGGGCGCGGAAACAAGTCCGCCGTCGCGGGCGTGGCGCAGGCAAGGTGAGGACTTCGGAATCAGCCGACCTTGAGGTGCACGGGGGCGTCTTCGCCGGCGAGGTGGGCAATGGCGGCGGCGAGGGCGGCGGGTTCGACGGGCTTGGCGAGGTGGATCTGGAAGCCGGCGTTGAGGGCGCGGATGCGGTCCTCCTCGCGGGCGTAAGCGGTGACGGCGATGGCGGGAATCTCGCCGCCCTGCTCGGGGGGCAATTCGCGAATCGCGCGGATCAGGTCGTACCCGTCGCGCCCGGACATGGCGATGTCGCTCACGAGCACGTGCGGGCGGGCGCGATGGAACTTCTCCAGCGCTTCATCAGTGCCGCCGGCCGTCGCGACGGTGGCGCCGGCGCGGGTCAACACGCGGGCGAGCACCTCGGCGGCGTCGGGCGCGGCGGCGACGACGCGGCCATCGCCGCCCCGCCGGGCGGCGCGCGCCGCGGCCCTCCCCGCGGCGCCGGCCG
>JBBSLV010000347.1:0-4672 GCA_038233535.1 Tepidisphaerales bacterium
ATCGATTCGCGCGATCCCCAGCACGATCCGCGATGCATCCATCGCGCTGGGCGCGACCAAATGGCAGACCGTGCAGCATCACGTCTTGCCCTACTCAATGGGCGGCATCCTCACCGGGACCATCGTCAGCCTCTCCCGCGCGATTGGCGAGACCGCTCCGCTGATCACCATCGGCGCCCTGACGTACGTCACGTTTCTGCCCGCGAGCACCGTCAAGGGGTGGCTGTCGTTCGACTGGCTTGGGTCGTCGTTCACCGTGCTGCCCATCCAGATGTTCAACTGGCTCAGCCGACCCGACCGCGCCTTCCACAACAACGCCGCCTCCGCCGGTCTGGTCCTGATCGTGATGACGCTGGGCCTGAATGCGATCGCGATTTACTTCCGCTACCGGCTTCGCAAGCGCACTAAATGGTGAGAAACGGACTCGCGTGACGACTTATGGCCCCACCGGCACTGCCGCGACGCCCGCTTCGACGAAGAACGGCGACACGCGCCGTCACGCTGATGCCCTGGGCATCGTCGCGGCGCTCGCGCCGAGCGAGACGGTCAAGGCAGAGGTGCGCAACGTTACGTTTAATTACGGCGCCTTGACGGCACTGAAAGACGTGACGTTCAACGTCGCCCAAAACCGCGTCACGGCGATCATCGGTCCTTCCGGCTGCGGAAAGAGCACGCTCCTGCGCTGCTTCAACCGTATGCACGACCTCTACCCGGGCACCCGCTACCAGGGCAGCATCCTCCTGCACCCCGATCGCATCAACATGATCGGCCCGGACATGGACCCGATGGAAATCCGGATGCGCGCCGGGATGGTGTTCCAGAAACCCAACCCGTTCCCAAAGAGCGTTTACGAGAACGTCGTCTACGGGCTGCGCATTCGCGGCGTCAACGACCGCCGCACCCTGGACGAGAAGGTGGAAACGTCGCTCACCAGCGCCGGCCTGTGGGCGGAGACGAAAGACCGGCTCAACGCGTCGGCCCTGGCATTGTCCGGCGGCCAGCAGCAACGCCTTTCCATCGCGCGGGCCCTCGCCACCGACCCCGAGATGATGCTGTTCGACGAACCCACCAGCGCGCTGGACCCCGCGGCCACCGCGCGGATCGAGGATCTCGTGATGGAGCTGCGCCAGCGCGTGACCATCCTGATCGTCACGCACAACATGCAGCAGGCCGCCCGGGTCAGCGACTACACCGCGTTCATGTACCTCGGAAAGCTGATGGAGTTCAGCCCCACCCAGACGATGTTCACCAACCCCGCCCACAAGCTCAGCGAAGAATACATCACCGGCCGATTTGGGTAGAAGGCGTTGGCCAAATCCTCGTCCACCACGGAGCTCACGGAGAGCACGGAGATAAAAAGACGATACATCTCATTTCTGCTCCGTGTCCTCCGTGTGCTCCGTGGTGAACCTCATCCCTCCCCTGTAGAATGCCGCCGCGCCATCTGAAGGGACGTGCATGGCTTCGGTCTGCTTCTACTTCCAGGTCCACCAGCCCTTTCGGCTGCGGCGCTACAGCGTCTTCGACACCGACCGCCATTACTACGACGATCACAAGAACGCCGAGATCTGCCGCAAGGTGGCGCACAAGTGCTACCTGCCGGCCAATCGCGTGCTGCTGGAAACCATCCGCGCGCACGAGGGCCGGTTCCGCATCGCGTACTCGATCACCGGCGTCGCCATCGAGCAGCTCCAGACGGCGGCGCCGGAGGCGATGGACACGTTTCAGCAGCTCAACGACACGGGGTGCGTCGAATTTCTGGACGAGACCTATCACCACTCGCTGTCGTTCCTGTACTCGCGCGAGGAGTTCCGCACGCAGGTCGAAATGCACCGGGCGAAGATCAAGCAGTTGTTCGGGCAGGAGCCGCGCGTCTTTCGCAACACGGAGCTGATCTACAATAACGACCTGGCCCACTTCGTGTCGCACATGGGCTATGACGCGATCATCACCGAAGGCGCGGACCACATCCTGGGCTTCCGAAGCCCCAACTACGTCTACCGCCCGCCGCACGCGCCGAAATTGAAGCTGCTGCTGAAGAACTACCGGCTGAGCGACGACATCGCCTTTCGCTTCAGCAACCGGTCCTGGGAGCAGTGGCCGCTCACGGCCGAGAAGTTCGCCCGCTGGGTCAACCAGATCAACGGCAACGGGTTTCTCTGCAACCTGTTCATGGACTACGAGACCTTCGGCGAGCACCAGTGGGCCGACACGGGCATCTTCGACTTCATGCGCCACCTTCCCGGCGAGGTGATGAAGCATCCGGACAACAATTTCCTCACCCCCAGCCAGATCTGCGACGCGTACGAGCCGGTCGGCGAGATCGACGTCCCGCACATGATCAGCTGGGCCGACACCGAGCGCGATCTGTCCGCGTGGCTGGGCAACGCCATGCAGTCCAACGCGCTGCACGAGCTGTACAAGCTGGAAGGCCCGCTGCGCGAAAAGGGGGACGAGCAGCTCCTCAACGACTGGCGGAAGCTGACGACGAGCGACCACTTCTACTACATGTGCACGAAATACTGGGCCGACGGGGACGTGCACAAGTATTTCAGCCCGTATGAAAGCCCGTACGACAGCTACATCAACTTCATGAACGTGCTGGACAACGTGCAAACGCGGGTGCGGGAGTCGAATGTAATTTGAATGTCAGAAAGTGGACACGGGCGCATGTTTTGCGTACTCATGTCTCAATAACCGCGACTGGTCAATGTGGCCGTCGCAGAGCATTCTCGTCTCTAGAAAGGGCAGGCCATGCGCAATTTTGTCAGCCTCTTCACCGCTGCGGTGCTCGCAGTGAGTGGTGCAGCATTAGTCGGATGTGAGGACACGACCGACACGACTGGAACCGGCACCACGCCCGGCACTGACGTAACGCCGGGCACGGACACCGACATGACGCCGGGTACCGACATGCCCGCCGACGGCACGACCGGCGGCACCACCGGCGGCACGGGCGCAACGACCGCGCCCTCCGGCACCGGCGGCTCGCTCGGCGGGACCGGCACCGGAACGACCGGCACCCCGTAGTTCGTCTCGGAGCCTGTGAGTTTTTCGTGGCCCCCTGTTTTTGCCTTGAAACGCGGGCGAGTTGCCCGTGCCACGATAAGAGGACGGATCGACGCCGGAACTTCCGCGTCATCCGTCCTCTTTTTTCGCGCCCGCCTCTGCCTGCCCCGGCAGCGACAGCGCCCGCCCCGCGATCCGCAGCCGCACCCACTCGAGACTCGCCGCCATCACCGCGTTGCGCACCAGCCCGAGCACCATCGCCTGCTTCGCCGACGCATATTTCGCCATCAGCGCGACGCACCCGCAATCCTTCGGCGGATTGTCGGCGACGATCAGGTACGCAAGCTGCACGCTGTACACGAACAGCACGAGAATCGTCGCCATCACCGCCCGGCGTCGCGCGATCCCGATCAGCAGCACGAACCCGAGGATCACCTCGCCGATCCACACGGCGACCGTGAGCGGTTCGATGAGCGGTTGCGGCAACCCGTCGAACGCGAAGACGCGGTGGGTTTTCGTGGGGTCCCAGAACTTCCCGGCGCCGGCCCAGAGGAAGATCAGTCCGACGCCGCGCGGAATGAGCTGCTCCGCCCACCAGGCGAGGCGCGTGCCCCAAGGGGATGGGCTAGTCGGCGCGGAATCGAGGGGCAGCGTGACGTCGCGTTGCGTCATGCCGTAAGTTTAGCATCGACCGCGAGCAGCGGGGCAGGGCAAGTTCCAACCTCCAAATTCCAAGCTCCAAACAAGTCTCAAGAAGCAAAAGGGAAAGCTTCAAGTACGCCGGTTGGAGTTTGCCTGATTTCCTCCTTGCCGCTTGTTTGGAGCTTGGAATTTGAAAGTTGGAGCTTGGGCTTAAAAGTTGGAGCTTGCCTACCGTGCGTCCGCGCGCACCCCGCTGTATAACGTCGCCACGCGCGTTTCTCGCGCGTGCGCTCCGGAAGGGCTGACATGACTACCGCAACGCTCAAGCCGTTCCCGATGGCTGATACGAGTCGGTTGGAGGACGGCGTCCCCCCGCCGCACCTCGTGCTGCCGGTCCGGACCGAGCGGCTGGCGTCGCTGGACATCTTCCGCGGCATCACCATCGCGACCATGCTCCTGGTGAACAACCCCGGCACGTGGGGCCGGCAATACGGCCCGCTCAAGCACGCCCCCTGGCACGGCTGGACGATGACCGATCTCGTCTTCCTGTTCTTCCTCTTCATTGTCGGGGTTGCGATCCCGTTCTCACTCGCCAGGCGCTCGGCCATCGGCGCGTTGTCGCGCGGGCAGATGCTCGTGGGCGTGTGGGGTCGGGCGCTCTCGCTTGTGCTCCTCGGCTTGCTGCTGGCCGCGATTCCAATGCCGGGGGATGCATTGCCCAAGGGATACACCGCCTTGGCCGTGCTGCACGTCGTCGCGCAGGTGTTCGTCTGGGTGGCGTTCGTCGCGCTGCTGTTCCCGTGGCGGTGGCGGCGCGTGAGCATGATCATGCCGCTGGCCGTCGGGTTGGTGTTCGTCATCCTGTACTGGGCGATCACGCTCGCCAACCGCCAGTCGCTGGGCGCGGGATTGCCGGAGAGCTTCAACTTCGGCAGCGGCCTGCTCACCCCCTGGCGGATGCGCTTCCCCGGCGTGCTCCAGCGCATCGGGGTCTGCTACGGCGTGGCCGCGACGATCGCGC
>JBBSLV010000348.1:0-4654 GCA_038233535.1 Tepidisphaerales bacterium
CCAAGACCCCGTCTTCACCGTGGGCGGCAGGGCCGACAGCGGTACCGAGCTGATAGCCGAGGATGGCTTCCCCTCTCCCGACCTGTCACCTCCCGGCACGACGGGAACGAAACTGACGCTGCTCAAAGCCACCCCGGGCATCCGCGACCTGGGTACCTTCGCTTCTCCGGGCGGCACTCCGAACGTCCCCGCGCTCTTCCCCGGCGAGTCAGCGAGCTTCAACATCACCGCTTCTCCGGGCGACAAACTCCAGATCGAGGCCATGTTCGTGCAGTCGAACGACTGGTTCTACGGCTTCCGTAACGGTGGGCTCAACCTGTTCGACGGCGGCAATCCCGTGAACGGCGACGTTTCCGCCGCCGTCATGGTGTACGACGCCGGAACGGAGGCAGACACCGCGCCGGGCACCGGACCGAACCAGAAGCCGGTTCAGGGCCCGATGGTCACCAATCAGGGTCCGGCAGACCCCAACCCGATAATCCGGCCCGCCAGCGAGACCGGCTTCACCGTACCCCCGATCAGTTCGCTGATCCGCGTGACGATCATGCCGCGGTAGCGTGCACGCGGCACTGCGCGAGCTTGACCGAATTGCTTCCGTGGGACCCAGCCTACCTCTGGTAACACCGAATCACCGGCACGCTCAAGCGCGTCCGGCGCGCCAGCACACCGATGCTCGACGGCGCCGCGCTGATTACATCTCGATTCACTCGTGCTTGCATTGCAAGCGGCTTGAGGCCCGGCAACCGAAATCAGGTGTTGTGTTGGGCGCCGTCGCCCAACCTCACGGTAACAGGAGAACTCACATTGGATTCAATGTCGCTGAAAAACGAAATCGCGGTCGTGACCGGATCGGATTCCGGCATCGGGCAGGCCACGGCCATCGCTTTCGCCCGCGAAGGCGCCGATGTGGCCATAACGTATATGCATGACAGGGAAGGCGCCCAACACACCGAGCGCGAGGTGCGCGCAGCGGGCAGGCGTGCCTACGTGGCGCAACTGGACGTTCGCGACCCGCAGCGGGTCGCGAGCTGGTTCGACGAAATCCGCCACCACCTGGGGACTCCCACCATCCTGGTCAACGATGCCGGCATCGACGCGGCAGGCAAGCATGTGAAGGACATGAGCCTGGAGCACTGGGACGACATCATCCGCACCAATCTTTACGGGCCGTTCTATACCTGCCAGCAGTTCATCCGCGGCCTGGACGGGAGCGACAAGCATGGCTGCATCATCAACATCACCAGCGTACACCAGGAGATTCCCCGCGCCGGAGCGGCGGGCTACGACGCTTCCAAGGGCGGCTTGCGTAATCTGACCACCACCCTTGCACTCGAACTGGCCGAAAAGAACATCAACGTCAACAATATCGCGCCGGGCATGGTGCTGACGTCGATGAATCAGTCGGCGCTCGACGATCCTAAGGTGCGGGAAAAGCAGGTGCAGTCGATACCTATGAAGCGTGCGGCCCGGCCCGAAGAAATTGCCGACGTGGCCGTGTTCCTGGCGTCGCCGCGCGCCCGCTACATCCACGGGACCACGATTTTCGTTGACGGTGCGCTGATGCTCTATCAGGGCCAGGGCGCGTAGTCAGGCCCGTGCAGAGCACGCAGGATTCGCGGGTCATGGCCGTCAATGAACCCGCCATACGCGACCTCGCCGTCATTGGCGATCGCCGCACGGCAGCCATTGTGGCCGCCGACGGCTCGATTGTTTGGTACTGCCCCGGCCGGTTCGACAGCGCTTCCCTGTTCGCCTCGCTGCTCGACGCGCAGGAGGGTGGAACGTGGCAGATCGACCTGCCGGCCGGCTCAGCACGCGGCCGCGCTTACCTGGAAGACAGCGGGGTGCTGGAAAGCCGCTTCGAAATCGGGGGACATGCATTCACGGTGACCGACTGGATGCCGATGGGGGCCGGGTACCCACGCGGGATCTGCCGCATGTTCTCGCCCGCGCCGCGAACCATGGCGATGAACCTGAAGCCGGCGCCCGACTATGGCGAAGCGGCAGTCACACTCAGTGTGCAAGGTGAAGCCGTTTGCATCCAGGGCCGGCACTGGGTCTACGCATCCGGTTGGCTGCAGATCGGCAATGGCACGATTCGCATGGAGCTGCCGGCGGGCGAACCGGCATGGCTCGTTCTCGCCGACGCGCCGATGCCCACGCCCAATCATGCGCAACTTCGCTACTGGCTCGAACAGACTCTGGCCGCATGGCGCGTTATCGCCTCAAAAATCAAGTATCACGGACCGTTCGAGGAGCAGGTCGCGCAGTCGCTTCGTGCCTTGCGCCTGATGACCTATGCTCCGAACGGCGGCATCGTCGCGGCCGCCACCACCTCGCTGCCCGAAGTCGAGGGCGGCCAGCGCAACTACGATTACCGCTATGTCTGGCTGCGCGACGCGGCCATGATCGTGGGGGCGCTCGTGCGCGCCGGCAGCAGCGGCGTGGATGAACGCCATTTCCTGGCCTTCATCTGCGGATCGCGCGATGACGACGCCGGCGCGCCGTTGCTACCCCCCTTCGTGTCGCTGGACATGGGGCCCGCGCCGGATGAGTCGCAACTGGGCCTGAAGGGCTATGCGCGCAGCCGCCCGGTGCGCATCGGCAACGACGCCAAAGGTCAATGGCAGCTTGACGGATTTGGAAACGTTCTGCTGGCGGCGCACCTGATCTACACACACCATGACACCCGGGAGCACTGGGAGACCGTGCGGCTGATTGCCGACTACGTGACCGAACACTGGCGCGAGCCGGATTACGGCATCTGGGAAGAGTCGGTGCAGCGGCAATTCACCGCCGGCAAAGTGATCGCGTCTTGCGGCCTGCGATATATCGCCGACTGCGCGGAGGATGGATCGCAAGCGAAAAAATGGCGCGCCGCGGCCGACGAGATCGACGATTACGTCGCTCGCCATTGCATCAACTCCGAAGGGGCCTATCGGGCTTTCGTGGGCAGCGAAGCGGTTGACGTCTCGGCGGTGCTCTATCCGGTTTGGGGCTACGCCGATGCGCATTCTGCGCCAATGGTCGCCACGCTGAAGGTGCTCGAACGGGACTACGCGCGGGACGATTTGTATTGGCGTCATCTCGAAGAGCCCGGTCCCGAGCGGGAAGGCGCCTTCCTGGCCGCCACTTTCTGGGTCGCCCAGTACTGGGTTATGCGCAACGATCTGACGCGGGCGCGTCGGATTCTGGAAGCAGCGCTCGCTTACGGCAACGATCTCGGCCTGTTCGCCGAGGAAGCGGATCCGGCGTCCGGAAAAATGCTGGGCAACTTTCCGCAGAGCTTCGTTCATGCCGCGTTCATCGGCGCCGCACTTGATTACAGAAATGCCGCCGACGCTTCAAGCCGCGCGGACCGCAGTGGTTCACCATCCACAACCAGCAATGGAGATCCCCAGTGAATACGCAACACATGACGGCCAAGGACTATGCCAAGGCTGTGGGCATCGGCATCGCCACCGTCGTGATTCTTTCTGTGGTCGCGATTGTCGGCCTCAAAACCGGCATCTCACCCCTGCCGAAACCCCTGGCGCTCGCCTTCGCGCAGCGCCTGCTGGGCGACGTGACGCTGCCGGTCGGGTTGCTCTTTCACGTTGCCTATCTCACGCTGTGGACAGTGGTTTTCGTGGCGATGTTCAAGAGTCATACCTTCGGCAAGGCTTTGGCTCTCGGGCTCGCCTTGTGGGTGAGCAGGGATGGCACTCGCCGGAAGTCTCCATGCTGACGCCGCCGATCCGGAACCGCCTGCCCTTCAGCGCGAGAAGATTGATGCCCCTGACCACGATGTTTCTGCGCAGATCCTGAGGGGCAATTTCCCGTCCCAGATGGATGCCGATGGTCACGAGGCTTTCCGCCTGAATCAGTGTGACTTGACGGGCTCCGCCGATGCTGCTGTATCGATCGCCGATCAGTCCCTTGCCAGCTTCAGAAAGGCGGCCTTCTCTACGCATTTCAGCTCGACGCATCGGTCGTGTCCCGATCCAGACCACCTCTCCAGGGCGAACCGGCGCATCTATCAACTTTGCCAGTGAAGAGGCCGGATTGAACGGCATGACGTTGAGACGCGACTTTGGGATGAGGCCGTAGGCAAGGCCTTCAAAGGCTCTGGCCTTCGTCGACTGCCTGCTCGAGTAACGCGCCATAGCGCGCTTTGATGGCGCGGTAGCACTCGCACGAGCGCGCCTCCAGTCCCGCACGATCGATGACTACGAGATTGCCGCGCGCATACGTGATGAGACCAGCGCGTTGCAGGCGACCTGCCGCCATCGAAATGCTCTCGCGGCGCACGCCTTGAATCTGGGCGAGCGTCCCCTGCGTCAGCATCAGATCGCGGCGCGCCGCACGGTCGTCGACCAGGAGCAGCCAGCGAGTCAGACGTTGAAGGGGGCTGTGAAGTCGCTCGCAAGCCGAGTTGTTCGAGATTTGCGAGACGAGCGCATCCTGCGCACCCAGCAGGATTCGTTGCATCGCCGTCCCACGCACGAATTCCGCCCGAAGCGCGTCCCCGTGCATGCGCAAGGCACTGCCCTCGACGCGAACAGTCACCCGGCTGATCGCCGTTTGCGCCCCAAGCACGAGTTCGATGCCGACAAGGCCTTCGCGGCCGGGCAACGCCACGCTGGCCGTCGCTTCGCCGCTGCCCCTCTTGTCG
>JBBSLV010000349.1:0-4649 GCA_038233535.1 Tepidisphaerales bacterium
AAAGTCGGTCCAGTAGGTGTAGCCGACGTTGTAGGCGGAGGTGACGCCCGCCTCGTCCGTGCCGATGCCGGGGGCGAAGGAGCCGATCCACTTGGAGACGGTCCAACCGTCCCCGGGATACATCAGGTTGAAGCCGATGAACGCGTATGTAAGCACGCCGATCATCGGGATGGCCGTGTTCTTGGTGAGGATGTTGACGGTGTTCTTCCGGCGGCACAGCCCCGCTTCGAGCGTGGCGAAACCAAGGTGCATGAGGAAGACCAACCCGATGGCGAACATCATCCAGACGTTGTTGACGCGAAAGATCGCGTCGGCGGCGGTGGGCTCGGGCGCCGGGGTGTCGGCCGGGGCTTGCGTCACGGCTTCGGTCACGGGGGGAGCGTCCTGCGCCAGGGAGGCGGCAGGGAACGCCACTAAAGTGATCAATCCGATAAGAAACAACCACCGGGTCATGCGACAGTCCTGTGCCATAGCCCAAACCTCTATTCTTTAGAGTCCCACAAAGCTCGCGGGGTAACGCGTCCGCCGCCAAATCGCGTTTGGCAAAGCGGGTGCCACATACCCACGCGGGGAATAAAACCGCCGCTGCCGGTCAGAATCGCAGAAGAGCATCCGTTTCAGGCAGGATAGGGCCGATGGATGCCGCGCATAAATGCGGCGACTCACCGACCCGAACGAGGGGGCCTGCCTCAAATTTGCGCGGGTGGCGATCGACGGTCGTCTTGGACAAACGCCGGCAGAGCAAGCGAGACCATGCCGCCGCTTGGGAATCCGCCCCCCCGGACCTAGAATGTGCGTCCGTCCCCGTCACTTAGAGAGAATTGAAGGTCTAAAGCGTGCAGATTCGTAATTTCTCGATCATCGCCCATATCGACCACGGCAAGAGCACCTTGTCCGACCGCCTTCTCATGCGCGCCGGCGCGATCACCGAGCGCGAGTTCAAGGAGCAGATCCTCGACGACATGGACCTCGAGCGCGAGCGCGGCATCACCATCAAGGCGTCGGCCGTCACCGTGTTCCACGAGCACAACGGCGAGAAGTTCATGCTGAACTTCATCGACACGCCGGGCCACGTCGATTTCCATTACGAGGTGCAGAAGGCGCTTCAGGCGTGCGAAGGCGCGATCCTCGTCGTCGATTCGACGCAGGGCGTGCAGGCGCAGACCGTCGCCAACGCGTACGCGGCCATTGAGGTCGGGCTGGACATCATCCCCGTCATCAACAAGATCGACCTGCCCGGGGCACGGCCGGAAGAGGTGGCGGAGGAAATCGAGCAGGTGCTCGGCTTCCCGGCAGAGGATGCGCTCCTCGTCTCGGCCAAGACCGGGCAGGGCATTGACGAGCTGATCGCCAAGCTCTGCGAGCAGCTCCCCCCGCCGCGCGGGAAGCCGGACCTGCCTACGCGCGCGCTGATCTTCGACAGCATCTATGACGACTACCGCGGCGTCATAACGTACGTCCGCGTGATCGACGGGGAGCTGCGCAAGGGGCAGAAGATCCGCTTCATGGGCAACGGCAAGGAATACCAGATCAACGACGTGGGCAAGCTCGTGCCGCGCCCGGCGCGCGTCCCGGGCATCGGGACTGGGGAAGTGGGTTTCATCGTGGCCGCGATCAAGGATCTGCACGACGTTCGCATCGGAGACACCGTCACCGACGCCCTCACCCCCGCGCCCGAAGCGCTGCCCGGCTACACGCCGATCCAGCAGATGGTCTACTGCGACTTCTACCCCGGGGGAAAAACGCAGTACGACGAGCTGCGCGACGCGATGGACCGGTTGCAGTTGAACGACTCGAGCTTCACGTTCGAGCCCGAATCATCCGACGCCCTCGGCTTCGGCTTTCGCTGCGGCTTCCTCGGGCTCCTGCACATGGAGATCATCCAGGAGCGGCTGGAGCGCGAGTTCAACATCGAGGTGATCCAGACGGCGCCGACGGTTACGTACGAGATCAAGATGACCGACGGCGAGCTCGTGCGCATCGACAGCCCCAGCGAGCTGCCCAACCCGACGCACGTGGAAGAGATCCGCGAGCCATACATCCTCATGAACCTCATCACGCCCGCCGACAGCGTCGGGGCGATCATGCACCTCTGCGAGGAGCGCCGCGGGATTTACAAGAAGACGGAGTACATCGGCAAGAGCCGCGTGATCCTGGTCTACGAGATGCCGCTGGCGGAGGTGATCTACGACTTCTACGACCGGCTCAAGAGCAGCACGAAGGGCTACGGCACGATGGACTACGACGTCATCGGCTTCCGCCACGGCGATCTGGTGAAGATGGACATCCTCGTGAATGGCGACCGCGTCGACGCGCTGTCCGTCATCGTCCACCGCGAGCACGCCGAGAAGCGCGGCCGCAACCTGCTCGTGCGACTCAAGGAAGAAATCCACCGCCATCTCTTTGAGATCCCGCTGCAAGCCGCCATCGGCGGAAAGGTCATCGCGCGCGAAACGATCAAGTCCGTCGGCAAAAACGTCACCGCCAAATGCTACGGCGGCGACGTGTCGCGCAAGCGCAAGCTGCTGGAGAAGCAAAAAGAAGGCAAGAAGCGCATGAAGCGCGTGGGAAGCGTGGATATCCCGCAGGAAGCGTTCATGGCGATCCTGGAGAGCGGGGATTGATGAATGTCAGATTCAGATTCCAAGCCGACGGTGTACGTCGAAACGACGATTCCGAGCTATCTGACTGCTCGGCCAAGTCGCGATCTTCTTGTCGCCGGACATCAACAGGTGACCCAGGCGTGGTGGCGCGACGCACCCAGTCGTTTAAGGCTTACGGTGCGACCATGCGCAAGCTCACGGAGTTCAACATCAGTCGATCGCTCCACGTTCCGTTGCTCGTGACACCCGAGTATCTGGATCAAGCTAATGACGGGAGATCAAAATGAATGATCCGATCGTTGAAGAAGTTCGCGCCATTCGCGCCAAGATTGCCGAGGAGTGCGGTCACGACCTGAGCCGAATTCTGGACCATGCTCGGGATGCCGCCGCAAAGATCCCCGGGCTGAAGTACGTCACGCTGGAGGAATTGCGAGCTCTGCGCGAGCAATCGGGCGCCAACACGCCTTCGCGCGATGCAAGTGGCTGATGATGCTTGCGCACAGCCGCCGCCGACCGACGAAGAGGTCCAAGGGCTGGATCGCTGAGCACTGGATGGAGGTGTGATGTCCACGTCCACACGCCATGTCACCGCCGATGAGTTGTTCGCCATGCCGAATAATGCGCGACGGGAACTCGTGCGCGGGGAGGTTCGCGAAATGGCTCCTGCTGGTTTCAACCACGGCGATGTGACCAATCGGTTCGCGTATCTCCTTTCACGACACGTCTACGACAACGACCTCGGTAAGGTGTCTGCCGCCGAGACAGGTTTCCGTCTGCAGAAAGATCCGGACACCGTCCGCGGTGCGGACGTGGCGTTTATCGCCAAAGCGCGGATCCCGAAAAATGGCGGACCCGCCGGGTTCTGGCCCGGCGCGCCGGACCTGGCGGTCGAAGTCGTATCGCCGGGCGACACGCTGGAAGAGGTCGAGGACAAGGTCGATGACTACCTGTCCGCCGGCGCCCGAATGGTCTTGGTCATCACGCCACGCCGAAAGACGCTGACCGTCCACCGCTCCGGGGCGAATCCCGTGATCTTGCGCGAGGGGGACGTGCTCGACACGGGGGACGTCGTCCCCGGTTTCCGGTGCAGCGTCGCCGACATTTTCATCTGAGCTGCCCCAGACGGCGTTTTCCCGGACGCCGGCCGTTCACACCTACAGCGCGACCCTCCCCCAGCCGATACCTCCAAGGAACAGGTTCTTCCAAGGAGTTCGCTTTGCCAGGCATTCAGATTGGACAACTGCTCGTTGAACAGGGCGTGCTGACGGACAAGCAGGTAGCGCATATCCTCAAGGTGCAGAAAGTATCGAGCCGCCCCTTCGGGGACCTGGCCGAGCGCCTCTACGGCATTAACCCGCAGGCGATCGAGGATGCATGGGTGCAGCAGTACCTGCACATCGCCGGCACCGTCGACCTCGACGAGCAGAAGATGGACGAGGAGTGCTTGCGGATGATCAATCGCCGGCAGGCGTGGCAGTTCCACATGCTGCCGATGAACCGCGAGAACGAAAACCTCAATGTCGCGACGACCGCCGAGGGGCTCGTCCGCGCGGTGAATTTCTCGACGCGCACGATCGACGAGCCGGTCTACTTCCAAGTCGCTGAGCGCAAGCAGCTCCGCGAGTTTCTCATGAAGCACTACCCGGTGCCGCAGTTCATCGCGCAGTTCTCGGAAAGCCTTTAGCGCTTCTAAAAAGAAGGTCACCGCAGAGGGGCGGAGGACGCAGAGGAAGACCAGGACGGGTTCCTATTTGTCCGCCTGTTTGCTCTGCGGTGAGACGCTTTTCCAGAGCGCCGCTCCTACAATCCGTCTCCATGTCGGAGACGCCCGACCACCCGGCAACGACAACCTCGGCTCAACCTCCCGCGCGCGTCTTGCGCCGCTTGTTGTCGATGCTGCGCCCGCAGGCGGGCATGATCGCCGTCGCGCTGATCCTGCTGTTGCTCTCGATGCCCGGCGAATTGTTTCCCGGGCTTATCTGGATGTACGTCACCGACCGGCTGATCGCGCCGACGCCCACGACGCCCACGCAACTGCTCCATGCG
>JBBSLV010000350.1:0-4641 GCA_038233535.1 Tepidisphaerales bacterium
AGAACCGGTGCGCCGCGGTCGTGGAGTCGGTACAGGACCGCATGAAGGACACGCTCACCCGCTGGAAGATCCGCCCTGCTCATGCCAAAGCCGTCGCACAGCGGCTGGCACGGCCGGCCGCGCTGCTGCACCTGACGCGGGCGTGGCTTTCGTCGTCGCAGGAAGCGCTGATCTACTCGCGCGACGCGCGAACGAACGGCTTGCAGGCCGCGTGTCGGAATCTCGTCCGTGGGGATTCGATTGAAGACCTGATGGGTTACCACCCGCTGGGTGGCGGCCCGACGCGGCACGAGTTTCTGTCCGACGCGATGTTCCGGATTGAACAGGGGCAGCGCGTCTACACGCACGCGGAGAACGGCCGGTTGCTGCATTACGCATGGTTCGCCGCGCAGCCCCCGAAGGAACTGTTCGCCGCGGCTTTGCCGGGGTTTGAGATGCCGGACAAATGCGGGCTGATCGTCGACTGCTACACGCTGCCCGCGGCGCGCGGCCGGGGTCTGGCGTCGGCCTCAATGGCCGCCATCCTGCACGACGCGGGCGGCATGAAGAACCTGAACCGGACGTTCATCGCCATTCCCGCTGCCAACCCCGCGGCGCGCCGGCTCGTGGAGCGCGCGGGGTTCCGGTACGCGTCCTCGTGCGTCCGCTCGTTCAACGGGAGCTGATTTATCCGGCCGCCGCTGCCGTGCCGTGCGCCGCTTTGCGCGGACGGCGGACGGGCTCGTCGTCGACGATGACGTGGCAATCCTCGACAAGTTCCTTCACCATCGCGTCCATCGATCCACTCTTCACGCGCTCCTCGGCGCCGGCACTGCTGCGCGGGCCGTAGGCGTAGGGGTGCATCATGCCCGATTGACCGCGCACATCGTTGAGCACGACGCCGGCGATCGTCGCGCCCACGCTTTGCAGGCCGTCCCGCGCCGCCTCCAGCAGCCGGCGGTTTGTCTTGTCGGCCCGCACGACCAGCAACGTCGCGTCACAAGTCGCGCCGATGATCCGCGCGTCGTTGAACACCGACGTCGGCGGCGAATCGATCAGCACGTGGTCGTATACGGCCGCGAACCCCTCGAGGACGCTCACGAACTGTTCGCTGTTGAGGATCTCCGATGGATCCCTGGGAACGGGCCCGCACGGGAGCACGTCGAGCCGCTCCACGGCCGTGCGACGAATCGCGCTTTCCATCGGCTCGCCCGCGGCCAACACCGACGCGACGCCGACGTCGTCGCTCACGCCGAAGATCCGGTGCTGCACGGGGGCGCGAAAGTCGCAGTCGACGAGCAGCACGCGCTTGCCCGCTTTGGCCATGGCGATTGCGAGGTTGCTGGCCAGCGTGCTCTTTCCGTCGCCGCGGTCGGCGGAAGTGATGAGGATCGAGCGGGCTTTCCCCCCAAGCCCGATCGTAACGGCCGTGCGCACCGAGCGGAATGCTTCGGCCACGGGCGACATCGATTCCAGGTGAACGGCCCAGCCGCGCGCTTCGGCCGTGCGCGAAGCCGGCATCCGCGGGACCACGCCGAGCACGGCAAGCCCCAGATTCCCCTTGATCTCGTCCGCCGAGCGGACGCGCGGGTCGATCCACTCGCGGAGGATGCCAAACGCCGCGCCGAGCACGAGCCCCGCGATCAGCGCCACGCCCATCAGCTTCGACTTCGCCGGCTTCGTTGGGTTGTCGCTGGCCAGGGCCGGCTCGAACACGTTGATGTTCAGCGCGCCGGCGCTTTGGGCGACCGACACTTCCTTGATACGGTTATCGAGGTTGTCCGACAGCGTGCGCAGGCGCTCCTGCTCGCTGCGGAGCCGCTGGTACTCGGCGGCCTGCGACTTCATCGCCAGCGCCGCGACCTGCTGGTCGGCGAACGCCCTGGCCAGCCCCTGCTCCTGCGCCTGCGCCGTGACCCACCGCTGCCGCACGACGGCGACGGCGGCGACGCCCAACTGCTTCACCCGGCTCTCCAGCGACTGGCGGATCGGATGGCTGGGCAGGTACTTGGTGCGCATCTCTTCAAGACGCTGGCGCGTCACGAACAATTCGGCGCGCAGCTGCTCTTCGCTGGTGGTGGACAGCGAGACCATCGAATCGGTGGTCAGGTCGGCTTCGGTGAGGCCGGACGCTTTGAGAGCTTCGTCCATCGCTGACCGGGCGGCGAGGGTCTGAAGCGTCGCCTGCGTCAGCGCGTCCGACAGGCTGGTCAACCGCTGCATGACGACGTTCCCGCGCTCGTCGTCGAGCGGAACCTGGCCGTTGGCCTGCCGAAACTCACGAAGGGCCGCGTCCTTCAGGACCAGCTCCTGGTCGCGCTTGGCCTTTTCCGCCCGGAGGATGGAGAGCACCTCGCCGGCCGTCGTGCGCTTCTCCGTGGACTGATACGCAACATACGCGTCCACGACGTTGTTGACGATCCGCACCGCTTCATCGGGGTACCGTGATTCCATGCTCAGGCTGATCAGATCGTCCTTGCGCCCGACCTGCGCGGTCAGCCGATTCTTGAGGAACGCGATGCGGTTCGTCACGCCTTCGAACGTTTTGAACTCGTCCGTGCCCGCCGCCCCCAGCGCCAGTGCGAGGATCGGCGTGCTGCGCAGCATCTCCGACTGCGTGTACAGGTAATTGTCGCTGTTTTCCGCTTCCTGCCGGTCCGACATGATCGACGGCGCCGCCTTGTGGACGTACAGCCGCGCAGCGATCGTGTAGACCGGCGTCGCCACGAGCAGGTACAGGAAGCACAGTGTAAGGCATGCGCCGGTCGTGAGGGCGACGACCCCGCGTTGCCGCCAGAGGGTGGGCAGCAGGGGTTCTTGGACCCCTTCGTTTGCAGTCATGTTTGGAGCCTCGTGGCCGGGGTGTCCGGCCGCGTTGAGACAACGAGCAGTTCAACGGCGATGACGCTCGACTATACACCCTGCCCGAATTCTGCCCGGCGAAGGCATGCCCAATTGCACGCCAGCCCCCTTCCCGCCCGTCAACCTGCGCAGACTTTAACGAACGTAGCGGTTGCATCATCTGATGAGGCCTATCAAACGGACCAAGATGGCGTACCTACCCCGCTTCGACTGGCAATGGCGACCGGATGGGGTATCTCCTCAGTGCCGACTCGGTTCGGCGTCCGTCATTCCTGTTGTCCCTCGATCGATAACGCGACAACCGTCCATACGCCCGGGAGCGTGATTCAGATGAGCATGGTGACCGTGCACGTGTGGGACGCGACGGGCAACAAGCGTCAGCACATCGAGATGCCCGACGACGTCCCGGTGAACCGCATCCTCGCGGTGCTGCTGGAGAAGATGAACTTCCCGCAGTACGCACCGGATGGGCAACTGCTGAGCTACAAGTTCCATCACCGCGCCAGCGGAAAGCAGTTGCTCGACCAGCAGTGCCTCAAAGACGTGGGCGTGCGCGAGAATGACGTGCTGCGCCTGCAACCGGAGATCACCGCGGGATGACGTGACTCCAGTCCGCGCACCGGTGCGTGTGCATGAGACGAGATGATTGTGATGAAGCCTGTCGAAGAACAACTCATCCACATTACCCCCGAAGCGGCCCATGCCGGTCCCGCTGGAGCACAAGAGGACGAGCGCTTCGAGCGCTTCAAGCTCATCGCATGGTGGGACCAGCGCAAGCTCGCGGCGGCGAAGGTGCTCGTCATCGGCGCGGGGGCGCTGGGCAACGAGATCATCAAGAACCTCGCGCTCCTCGGCGTCGGCAACATCCTGATCGCCGACAAGGACCGCATCGAGCACTCGAATCTGTCGCGATCCGTGCTGTATCGCGCCGCCGACGCCGGTGACCCCAAGGCCGCCGTCGCGGCGCGGGCGGCGAGGGACATTTACCCCGACCTCAATGTCCACCATTTCGACGGCGACGTCGTTCACGACCTGGGCATGGGCGTGTTCCGCTGGGCGGACGTCGTCATCGGGGGGCTTGATAACCGCGAAGCCCGGCTGGCGATCAACCGCAACTGCTGGAAGGTCAACCGACCGTGGATCGACGGCGCGATCGAGCAGATCGACGGCACCGCCCGCGTGTTCATCCCCAACGGCCATGATGCGCCGTGCTACGAGTGCACGATGTCCGAGCGTGACTGGCAACTGCTCCAGAAACGCCGCTCGTGCAACCTGCTCACCCGGTCCGAAATGCAGCGCGGCAAGACGCCCACAACCCCGACGATCAGCTCGATCATCGCCGGCGTGCAGTGCCAGGAAGCGGTGAAGCTGATCCACGGCCTGGACACCATCGGCGGGCGCGGCTGGGTCTTCTCCGGTCTGGCAACCGACGCATATCAAACGGAATTCCAGCGCAAAGCCGACTGCTACAGCCACGACACGCTCGACGAGGTGATTGAGCTGGACGAAGGTTCCGCGACGCTTACGCCGCGTGATTTGCTCCGCAAGGCCCGCAGCCTGCTCGGCCCTGCCGCGCAGGTGGAGCTGAGCCGCGATATTTTGGAGAAACTCGTCTGCCCGACATGCGGGGAAACCGAGCAGTTGTTCGTTTCCCTCGGCAAGGTCAGCGCCGACAAGGCTCTGTGCCCGCATTGCGACGGTGCCGTGGCGCGCGACGTGGTGACGTTCGACAAGATCCGCGGCAACGAGTCGTTCCTCGACCGGACGCTGGCCGACATCGGCATGCCGCCGTTCGACATC
>JBBSLV010000351.1:0-4628 GCA_038233535.1 Tepidisphaerales bacterium
AAGAAACCGTTCCGGTCCCGGTTTTTGTTTCCGTTTTTCCTGAACCCTGAACCCCGAACCCTGAACCCTTCAAATAGGCGAGCATCGCCGCGAGGTAAAACACCCCCGACAGCACGTTCTTTCGCTCCGTCACCCACGCGACGGACTCGACATGCACCGGGTGCAGCGCGAACACCGCCGCCGCGAGCCAGGCGGCGGGGAAGGCGAGCTTTTTTAAGATCACGAATAGCAGCACGGCGCCGGCCGCGTGCAGGAGGATGTTCACCACATGATACCCGCCGGGCCACAGCCCCCACAGCTGGTACTCGATCCAGAAGGTCGTGTGGACCATCGGGTAATACTGCGGGATCGAGCGCGGCGAGAGCCAGATCTGCGCGAGCCCGCCCAGCGAGCGCAGCGTGGCGTTGTGCGTGACGTAATCGGGATCGTCCCAGATAAACCCCGCGCTCATCGCAGGGAGGTAAGCGAGCAGCGCCAGCCCGATCAGCGCAGCGGCGGGCGCGAACGCGGTCGCGGAAGAGAGGGTCGGTTGCTTCGGTTGATGGGAAGTCTTCGGTGCCACGGTGGGACGTACTATCGCGACCGGGACGGGGGGACGCTACCGGCGCTGCGGACCAACTCTGGACGCGCCCCCTCAGCGGGGCGGCTAAATGAGGAGTTGTCCAAGTGACCGAGGTCATCCGCGACAGAATGGGCTGACAAAATGTCTACGCCGACGGGCGCGTCAGGTGATCTTGGGCGGCTTGGAGGATTGCTTTCGCGTTGGGATAACTCAAGCGGGCGAGGGCTTCATCGAGGGGGAGAAACGCGTAGCCCACGTGCTCGTGGCTCAGCACCACTTGGAAGGACTCGGTCGCCGCGAGGAAGAACGTGACCGTTTTGCGGATCAGCCCCTTTTTGCGGTCGCGGAAGAAGTAGGTGATGTCGTGGCGGAATTCAGGCAGAACATGGGCGTCAGCGATGCCCGTCTCTTCGCGCAGCTCGCGCAACGCGGCCGTCAGGTCGTCTTCGCCTTTTTCGACGTGGCCCTTGGGGTAATCCCAGTATCGGCCATAGTCCAGAAGCAGGAACACGCGGCCCCCATGCGCACCGGGGTCAGCGCGGAACAACACGACGCCGGCGGAGCGTTCTTCCCGAGCCATGCGCGTCTCGTGCGGTCATAGGATGCTTGCCGGGGCAAAGTGAGCACTCAGCATCGTGATCGTGCCCATGCCCGGCGCGCTAGCAGCCAGCCGCAACGCGTGCAAGGAGAACGCGCTACGGCCGGTGCTATTACTCACCTGGCAATCGCGCATTCACACGAGGCTGACGATCACGAGAATCACCGCCAGAACCAGGAACACGAACAGCAGGGTTCGGCCTATGCCCGCGCTCATGCCGGCGACGCCTTTAGCGCCCATGACATATGCGAGAATGGCGATGATGAAAAAGACGATTCCAACCCACAGCAGCATCCCAAGGCCGCCCTCGGTTTGAGCGAGGGTCGTTGAGAGTGAAGCAAGCGTCGTTGACATGGCGTTCTCCTTGTAGAACCACGTGTTGTACAACCACGTGCGGCAGCGACGTCGCTGCCGCAATGACCGAGAGTTATTTGCACGTTCGTCCGCCACGAGCGGACTGAGGGGGAGATGAGCAAGGGATGTGCCATGAACCGAAAGCTCCAAATCACAAGAACCAAGACCCAAACAAGCTCCAATGAAGAAATGGGGGAAAAGGAGCCCGGCCAAAAAGGCGGCGGCGTTAGCGCTGGAGCGTCGGCCACACTGCCGCCGTGCACAGCCGGTGGCCCATGCGCTCGAGGATCGCGACGCTGCGGACGTGCCTGAACCCGGCGAGGACTTCCTTCTGCGCGAGGATCATTTCAAACAGATCCAGATCCTTGTCCAGCACCTCGCGCGACTCGTTGAACACGATGAGGACGAGGCCGGCTTCACGAATCAACTCCTCGGCCTCCATTTTCCGCAGGTCTTCGACGACCGCGCCGCGCCACTGCTGCCCGTATCGCACGTGACGGACGCCGCCTTCGCGCCACTGGGCGGCGATTTTCACTTCCAGCCACAGCGCGTCGGCGGCGCTCGCCTGATTCGGCGCGTCAAACAGCGTTGGCGGCGCATGGTCAAGCCGCAGCGGGCGACCCTTCTCGCTCAGCACGAGGTCGCAGCGCTGCCGGTGCGTCAGCTTCCGCCCCCATGACGATGGGTAGTGCACCTCGCGCGCGACCGCGTAGTGCGTTGCAAGCCCGTCGGCGAGCAACGCGTGCAATCCCCGCTCGTCTTTCGCGTCCAGCCCGTACACCGCCTGCTCCAGCCGCAGGTCGTCTTCCGCCTTGTGAATGACGCTGCCCAAACGATCGGCGAGCGTGGAGAAATCCCAGTGCGGCGACATCGGGGGAAAGTGTAGTGATGAAACGACAAACGGAACACGAATCGACACGAATTCACACGAATCTTCACGAATCAGATCAAGAAAAGGCGCGATTTCATTCGTGTGCATTCGTGAAGATTCGTGTGAATTCGTGTTCCGCCTTTGACCCGCGCGAGACCGGCATCCGTTCTCGAATCATTGTTACTCCACGCTAACTTAATGGTTCCCGTGCTGCTCCCCGCATGTTACACTGCTGTCGTGAACCTTTACCGCTTTCTGGCCGACCTCGTCCTCGTCCTGCACACGGCGTTCATCGCGTTCGTGCTCTTTGGGCTTGTGGCGATCTTCATCGGCATGGCCAAGCACTGGCAATGGACGCGGAACGTCTGGTTTCGCGTCGCCCACCTCGCGGGCATCGGTTACGTCGTCGTGCAGGCGTTTTTCGATTTGGTGTGCCCGCTGACCACGCTGGAAAACAGCCTCCGGTTGCGCGGCGGGGAGGAATTGTACGGCGCGGGCGGGTTCATCCAGCACTGGCTGCACCGGCTGATCTTCTTCGACGCCGAGCCGTGGGTGTTCACCCTCTGTTACACCGGTTTCGCGTTGCTCGTCGCCGCCACCATGTGGTTCGCCCCGCCGCGGTGGCCCCGCGGACGGGGAGCCACCGACCCACACGAAGCAAGACACGACCACATCCGCTCAAAATCGATTTCTTAGTCACTCAACAAGAGTTTTGCCACCGATGGGGCACCGATGAACATCGATGAAAAGCATCCTGTTATCGGTGTGCGTCGGTGCCCCATCGGTGGCAAAAAAATCTTTGGGATAGTGTTTTAGGGGGCTTGCCTCGTGGCTTTGCGTCTTCGTGGCTTCCTCCCGTTCGTCTGACCACTGCGTACGCGATATACTGAACCACTCGATGGAAGTCCCCCGTAAAATCCTCGTCGTTCAGCCCAGTTGGGTCGGCGACGCCGTCATGGCCACGCCCACGCTGCGGGCGCTGCGCGAGCTGTACCCGGCGGCGCACATCAGCTATCTCCTGCGCCGCTACGTCAAGCCGATCTACACCGGCATGCCCTGGGCCGATCAGCTGATCACCTATCGCACCGGAAAGACCAGCGCGAAGGCGGGGAAGGGGCAGTTCTTCGACCTCGCCGCCCGGCTGCGCGCCGCGAAGTTCGACGCCGCCATCCTCCTGCCCAATTCGTTCAAAAGCGCGCTGGTCTGCAAGATGGCGGGGATCGACCGGATCATCGGCTACGAGCGCGACGGGCGCGGGTTTCTGCTCGACGACAAGCTGCTGCCCGTGAAGGACCGCGGGAAGTTCGTCCCCTCGCCCATCGTGAAATATTACCTGGGCATCGCGCACTACCTCGGCTCAAAACACCGCGATTTGCGCCTGCAACTGTTCGTCACGCCCTCGGACATGCGCGAGGCGCAAGATGTGTTCATCCGCAGCGGGCTTGATGCCAGCCTCCAGCGCCCCGCTGAAGCGGGCAGGCCCCCGCTGATCGTGCTCAACCCAGGCGCTCAGTACGGCGCCGCCAAGTGCTGGCCGGCCGAGTATTTTTCCAAGCTGGCCGACCGGTTCATCGAGGATCTGGGCGCGACGGTGCTGATCAGCGGCGCGCCCAAGGAACGGGGGATCGTCGATTCTATCATGCGGGGGATGACGCACGACGCCATCGACCTCTCGCGCGCGGGGATGACGCTGGGGGCGCTGAAGGAGATCGTCCGGCGCTGCGATCTGCTGGTGACCAACGACACCGGCCCGCGGCACATCGCCGCCGCGTTCGACGTGCCCGTCGTCACCGTCTTCGGCCCGACGCATCCGGAATGGACGGAAATCTACTTCGAAAAGGAGCGGAAGGTCGCCGTGAAAGTCTTCTGCGGCCCATGCCAGAAAAAGCTCTGCCCGCTGGACCACCGCTGCATGACCCGCGTGACGCCGGCGATGGTGTTCGACGCGGCGATTGAGCTGTTGCGCACGGGCGACGCGGCCCCGTCGAGCGGTCACGCGTTGCCGGTGATTTTGTGAACCTCCAGCGGTCCCGCCGCTCGCGGCTTCGCGGATCAAAGCGCGCGCAAGGCCGCGTGAGGTCGTCAAGCGCATCCGGCTTCAGCTCGACGGCATAGCACACACTCCCGTCGGCGGCGTTCCACTCGCGCCTGAACCGGGCGCGTGAAATCGCTGTCGCGATCCCTACAATCCCCCCCATGATTTACCGGATCGACGTGCGCACGACCTCGCTTGCCCGCGGGGG
>JBBSLV010000352.1:0-4627 GCA_038233535.1 Tepidisphaerales bacterium
CCGCAGTTTCGCCCCTGGAGCGCGCGGCAGGGTGAGGGGCCGCCACGGTCAAGCGAGCAACTCGCAGGGTAGGGAGAGATCCATCCACTTCCTCCGATCAGTGTGGTGCAGGCGCGCGACCGCGCGCCGGTGTGAGCAGCACCCACTGCTGCCCATGCGGACGTTGTAACGCGCGCTGGATGACGGAGGGAACCGAAAACCACGCCGGTCACGGGGGCGGCTTTCAAGCGATTCACACGGTATCCGTCGGCGCGTCATGCGTCCTTTCCGCATTGACGGTTTAGGCCAGCAGTTCGTCGATGCTCGAAAGGTTGTCCGCCGAAGGGATAACGTCAACCTGCGCGCGGTCGTGTCCCGGTCCGCCGGAGAGGGTGTCGGGGTTGTTGTGGATGTTCTGCCGCGTATCACGCGAGACGAAGACGTCGTTTCCGAGGCCGCCGATGTAGTGGTCGCGGCCGACGGTGTCGATGAGCCGGTCATTCCCGCCGCCGCCGATCATCAGGTCGTTGCCCGCCTCGCCATTGAGGTAGTCGTTGACCGCGCCGCCGAGGAGCAGGTCGTCGCCCCACCCGCCGAGGATGCGGTCGTAGCCGAACGACCCGGAAAGCTCGTCGTCGCCCAAGCCGCCGACGAGCGTGTCGTTGCCCGTGTTGCCGGTGACCTGAATGCGGCGCTCGAGATGAGGAACGGCGACCACCTTATCGTGCCCTGGCCCGGCGTCGATGAAGACGCCGTTCTCCATCGTGTCATGCTCGTCGTACGGGTCCATGGCGCGCAGCACGCCATTCACGGAGACGAAAATATCGAACCCGTGCTGCTCGATGAGGATGACGTCGTTGCCGCTCGTGCCCTCGATCGACCCCGATTCCCATTCTTCCGTCACGACGAGGAAGCGCGGCTTGGCCGTCCAGATGACGTTGTTCGTCTCGTCGAATTCCGCGAACGCATTGTCGGGGTCCACGCGTAGGCCCACGTGGTAGTACCCCGGCGCGGTATTCAGCTCGGGCCGGGGGAAACGAGTCTCGCCTTGGCGGTCGCCGCCGAAGAGGTTCTGCCAGCCGGCAATGCGCGTGATGCTGTCCGTGGCGTCGTCGATCTGCTTGTCTTTCGAGAGGATCACATCGACCGGGATCTGGCCGACGGCCGTCGTCGTGCCAAGGTTCGCCACGCCAATGTGGAGCTCGACCGAGCCGGCCATAAACGCGTCGACGAAAACGGCGGAGTCATAGGCGTAATCGGAATACACCGCGAGATCGACCGCGCGGAGCGTTCGACGCTCGAGCGGCTCATACGCATCGCAATGGCTCATGGGTCTCTCCTGAAGAATGGGTCAGGCCAGTAGCTCGTCAATACGCGACAGGTTGTCAGCCGAGGGTGACACGTCGACCTGCGCGCGGTCGTAGCCGAAGCCGCCGGAAAGGGTATCGGGGTTGTTGTGGATGTTCTGCCGGAGGGCGGCGTGCACGTTCAGGTCGCCGATCGCAAGGTCCAGGGCAAAGAGCCGGCGAATCTCCAGCGGCTCGAACGAACTGCGTCGGCTTGTCATGTGCGTCGCTCCGCATTGACGTGAATAGCCGCCAGGAGCAGCCGCGCAGATGTTACCCGCGGCGCGTGCCGAACGGAAACAGGGCACGCGTATCCGACAGCCGCGATGCGCTTGGAGGGGAGGGTAACCGCATGCCGGTCAACTTGCAATGCTACTGGATGAGCTCTTCGATGCTCGTGTACGCGTCGGCGAACGGGCCCGTGTCGAGCTGGGCGCGGTCGTAGCCGCCGTGGCCGGAGATCGTGTCGGGGCCGTGGGCGGCGGTGTTCGTCGTGTCGCGGCAGATGATGACGTCATTCCCCAGGCCGCCGATGAAGTAGTCGCGGCCGATCACGTCGGCCAGCCGGTCGTTTCCGCCGCCGCCGATCATCAGGTCGTTGCCCGCCTCGCCATTGAGATAGTCGTTGTGGGCGCCGCCGAGAAGGAAGTCGTTACCGCCCCCGCCGAGGACGCGGTCGAAGCCGACGCCGCCGGAGAGTTCGTCGTCGCCCGCGCCGCCGACGATCGTGTCGTCGCCTGTCGAGCCGGTGATCGAGACGACGGCCGTCACCTCAGGCTGCGTGAGGATCACGTCGTCGCCGCCCAGGGCGTCAACTAAGAGTGGCCCAGGAGGAACCGCCTTCGTCGCGCCGTTGACTGTGACAATGCGCCCTTCCTCGCCGTGAATAAAAATGAGGTCGTTGCCGGCTGTACCGAGGACGGTGGAGCTTGGCCAGACGCCTGAATAAACGGTGAGGATGCGGGTATCGCTGATGAGGGAGTTGTTGGTTGGGTCAGCGCCGATGGGTTCCGGGGAGCCGTGGACAACTGCCAGGTAGTAATCGCCTGGCACCACATTGCCGCCGATTTTGCTCGGGAACGACAGCGTGTGGGACTCACCGAGAGGAAGGTCCACCGTAATGATTGGACCAGAGACGTAATAGTCGTTGCCGTTTCGTATCGCAGGATCGGGCGTCAGGTAGACGCTGTAGCCGGTTTGGCCGACGAAGCGTGTGGTGCCGACATTCGTGATCTTAATGGTCAGCCCGATCTCTTCGCCAAGTTCGACGATGGTCGAATCGGCGAGAACCTCCGTGATCGCAAAGTCGTACGCGAGCAACCGGCGTTGCTCGAGCTGCTCCAGAGCGGGCTGGGCAATACGGCGATCGAGGAATCTCATCTTCACCCTTTCCGCGCGGGGCAAGGCGAAGCGCCTCGTGTCGCGACGTTTGACGTTAAACCGCGCGCCCGCCCACGGTCAGCGGGATCCCGCCGACGGGTTGGGCGGCGGGGGTGTAGCTGGGCTCGATCGCCAGTTGCAACGGCCGGCGCCGCCCGGCGGGGGGGAGCCCTTCAGAATCGATAATCCGCTGGATCGCCATGATCCCTTCGATCAGCGTCTCGGGGCGCGGCGGGCATCCGGGGACGTACACGTCCACCGGCATGAACTGATCGACCCCTTGGATCGTCGCGTACGCGTCGAACACCCCGCCCGTGCTGGCGCAGGCGCCCATCGAGATGACCCATTTCGGCTCGGTCATCTGCTGATAAATGTGCTGGAGGACGGGCATCATTTTGATCGTCACCCGCCCGGCGACGATCATCAGATCGCTCTGGCGGGGGGAGAATCGCATCGCCTCGGCGCCGAAACGGGCCAGGTCGTAGCGACTGGAGGCAGTGGCCATCAGCTCGATCCCGCAGCACGCGGTGGCGAACGGCATGGGCCACAGCGAGCTTCGGCGGGCCCAGTTGACGACCTTCTTGAGCTGGGTCGTGAGGACGTTGTCGGGCAGGTGACTGGGATTCAGCATGATCAAACCACTTCGGGACTCGGAACACCGTGAATTATAGTACGAAGTCCGGGCGGGACAACACGCGCTTCGGTGCATTCTCGCGCCGGCACGATGCCCCTGCTATAATCCTGCCCATGTCCACTTCGATCCGATACCGCTACCTCGAGCCAAATCCTCGTTCGACCTACCGGCAACTGTTCATCAAGGGAACCGCGTTCACCGCGCGCCAGATATTCGGACAGCACGTGAACGAGGAGCCCCGCACGGTCGAGCAGCTTGCCGCCGACTACGACTTGCCGGTGGAGGCGGTGGAAGAAGCGATCGCCTACTGCCGCACCAACCCGGCGGAAATTGAACTCGACTACCGCTATGACGAAGCCATCGCCCAGGCGGCGGGCATGAACGAACCCGGGTACAAGCTGCATGGGAAACCGAGACCCATCGCACCACAGGAGCGCATGAGGATCCGCCGGGAAATCTATGGCGGTCCCGCGTGAAGCTATACCTCGACGACGATTCCGTTGAGGGTGTGCTCATCAAGCTCTTGCGACAGGCGGGGCACGACGTGCAGATCCCGGCCGATGCAGGCATGTCGGGCAGCCACGATGCAATTCACCTGACTCGCGCGGTGCGCGAGAAGCGCGTGCTCGTCTCGCGTAACCATGGCGACTTCGAAGAGCTCCACGATCTCGTCGTGACGTCCGGCGGACATCATCCAGGCATATTGATCGTTCGCCGCGACAACAACCCGAGGCGTGACATGTCGCATCGGGGCACCATCGTCGCCCTTGGCAAGCTGGAAAACGCCGGCTCGGGGATCGAAGGCACTTTGCAGGTGTTGAACCACTGGCGCTGAGGATCGCAGTGCGAAATGGCTAACTCGCCTTACGCGCCGGCATGATCGCGGCGACGCCCGGCGTTGCTTCGACCTCCGCCGGCTGCACGATCAGGCTGACGACGTCCGTCGGGCAGACCTCGACGCATTCGCCGTCCAGGTCGCACTTGTTCAGGTGGCGCAGGTCGACCAGCGCCTTGCCGTCGACCATGCGGAGCACGCCCTTGTCGCAGTGGGCGACGCACACGTCGCAGCCGATGCAGTCGCGGGTGTCGATCGAAAGCGTCACCTTCAGCAGCTCGCCGGTGCGCGGGTCGGGCTTGTTGAACCTGCCGACGGGGCTGGCGGTCTCGCGGGAGTCCTGGACCTCGAACTCCGAATCGTAGCGATCGACCGTCGCCTGGCTCTTGATCTCGACGTGGCCCTGGCGGCGCATGCGGAAGACGGGCTGATCGCAGGATCCGCAGTGCTGGA
>JBBSLV010000353.1:0-4608 GCA_038233535.1 Tepidisphaerales bacterium
GCTCGATCGCCCCGGCGAGCCCCCGCGCGTCGCCATTGGGAATCACCAGCCCGGCGTCATGCTCGGCGAGGATGCGCGAGCACTCGGCGCCGGCCGGGCCGATCATGATCGTCGGCTTCGCGACGGCCATGATGCCGAACAGTTTGCTGGGCACGACCAACCCGACGAACGGGGGGAGTTGGCTCACCAGGTGCACGTCGGCGAGGTTCAGCGACTCATTCAACCGCTCGCGCGGCTGGTACGGAAGGATGCGGACGTGCGGCCGGTGCGACGCGCTCGCCTGGTCGCGCAGCTGATCAAATCCCTTGCCGCCTCCGATGAAGAGCCAGCGGATTCTTTCGTTGCCGGCGGTGAGTTCGATCGCTTCGATGATCGTGCGGACGTCATGGGCGACGCCAAGGTTGCCGGAGTAGACGACGTTGAACGTGTCGCCAAGCCCCATTTCGACGGCCAGCGGATTGTCGGATTTTCCGATCGGGTAAAGCTCGCGTCCGTCGGCCCAGGGGGGGACGACGTGGATGCGCCCGGCGCGCACATATCGGCCGTAGCGGGCGAGGATGCGGTCGCGCATGTCGCGGCCCAGCGCGATGACACCGTCGGCGCTGCGCAGCGTCTGCGCCGTGACCTGCCCCAGCGCGCGGTCCGTCGCGCCGCCCGCGCGGAACAGGCCCGAGGCGACGGCGGCGTCGGGGTAGAGGTCCATCACGTGATACACGAACCGCACGGGGCGCCCGCCGTCGCTCATGCGGAATGTGCGCTGCATCATCGCGAGGCCCGCGATCAGCGGGGGACTGGTGAGGGCGAGGATCACATCCGGCGCCGGCAACTGCACAAGCTTCAACCCCGCGGCGGCGTAGAAGCTGCCGAAGTCGGCGGACCGTTTGAGCAGCCCGCCCTTCCCGTACGACGTCCCGCCCACGCGATGAACTTCAATGTTGCCGATCTTTTCGTACGCTTCGCCCGCGGGACGGCTCGTGCCGTAGAGGTGGCGCGACGTGAGCGCCGTCACGCGGTGCCCGTGCGCCGCCAGGTGCTGCGCGAGATCCCACATGTGCTGTGCAGTCGCGGCGACGTCGGGGTGGAAGGTTTGATTGAGGATCAGAACGTGCATGGCCCGTGTGCGCGCGAAGCTAACCCGGCCGCGCGCGCCCGGCAAGCGCGGCCGTCGTGGGATGCGGTTCCCCCGGTTGATTACCGGAGGTCCGCGACCTACAACGAACCGCGTGCGGGACCGGTAGAGGCTCGTACGTCCCATGCCCGAACCCGACTGGCGTCAACTTCACGGCGACTGCTTCGCCGGCGCCCGTGTCCTCGTGACCGGGGGCGCGGGGTTCATCGGGTCGCACCTGGCCCAGGCGCTGCTGCGCCTGGGCGCGGGCGTTGTCGTCCTCGATAATCTCAGCACCGGATCGCGCGACAACCTTCGGCATATCGAGGAAGCGCAGCTCGTCGAAGCGTCGATCCTCGACACCGAACCACTCGCCCGCGCCATGCGCGGCGCCCGCTACGTGTTTCACCAGGCGGCGGCGGTGTCGGTCAGCCGCAGCGTCGAGAATCCGCTGCTGTTTCACGACATCAACGGACGCGGCACGCTCAACGTGCTCGAGGCGGCGCGGGCGGCGGGCGTGGGGCGCGTGATGTTCGCCGCCAGTTCCAGCGCGTACGGCGACAGCGAACTGCTCCCCAAGGTCGAGACGATGCAGTCGCTGCCCAAAAGCCCCTACGCCGCGACAAAGCTGTACGGCGAGGGGCTGATGCGCGCCTACACCCGCAGCTATGGGCTGGACACGGCGAGCCTGCGCTACTTCAACATCTTCGGCCCCCGCCAGACCCCCGACAGCGCCTACGCCGCCGCCATCGCCGCCTTCGCCAAGGCGATGATCGCCGGGAAGCGCCCGACGATCTACGGCGACGGCGAGCAGTCGCGCGACTTCACGTTCGTCCACAACGCCGTTCACGCCAACCTCCTCGCCGCCCGTCAGGCGAAGCCCGTGCGCGGGCAGGTGTTCAACGTCGGTTGCGGGCAGCGCGTGTCGCTGAACGTGCTCGTGCGCCTGATGGCCGAGCTGCTCGGCACGCCGCAGCTGATGCCCACCTACGGCCCCGCGCGCGCCGGGGACGTGAGCCACTCGCTCGCCGACATCACCCGCGCCCGCGAGCTGCTGGGCTATGCGCCGATCGTCAACTTCCGCGAAGGGTTGGCGGCGACGACCGCGTGGTATCGGGAAGCGCTGGCGTAGCGTCAATTCACCGCGCGGCGCTTGGATTTGCCGTAAGTCCTTTTGCGCCACCGTCGTCGAGGTCATCCGTCCCCCGACGATATGCGACCGCAGGCTACCGCCGGCGGCTAAATCAGTGTGCGCGATCATGCGCCAGGGAAAAGACGCGCCCCGCAAGCGGGGCGGCTAATAATTCAGAAGGATGACGCGGAATCTTGCACCGTTATTTAGAAGCTGTCGCACCGGCGAAGGGCCGCGAAATGTCCGGCAGGTTATCGCCGCCGGCGGGAGCCTGCGGTTTGAAATGGTGTATCTTGGGCGGCTGATACGCCGTCGGTCTGTCGGGACATGGTGTGCTCGATTACACTCCCCCGCCATATGCCGGTGCATGAGATTCAGACGAACGGGCAGCTTCAGCCGCACCTTCAGCAGGAATGGTTGCTGACGAACGGATTGGGCGGGTATGCATCGTCGACGATCGTCGGGTGCAACACCCGGCGGTATCACGGGCTGCTGTGCGCGGCGACGCTGCCGCCCGTGGGGCGCGTCATGGCGCTCAGCCGGATCGGGGAGTTCATCACCGTCGACGGCAACCGCGACCGAATGCTGGAGTTCTCCGTCAATCAATTTAAGGACACGTTCCACCCGCGCGGGGACCAGTACCTTCGCCGGGTCGGGCTGGAGGACACGGCGGTTTTCCACTACGACATCGAGACCATCCGCGTCACGAAGGAAGTGCTCGTGCCGTGGGGGAAGAACGTTGTCGGCGTGCGCTACGCGGTGGATGCGCAGCCGGGACGCGAGGTGGAGCTGTCGCTGCTGCCGTTCGTGAACCTGCGCGACTTCCACGGCACGCGCCGGACGAATTCCGTGCGGTTTGACGTTCGCGCATCCGACCGCACCGCCATCGTCGACAACGCCGGCCCGCACGCGCTGCACCTGCAATCGGACGCCGGATCGTTCGTGCACGACCAGGGGTGGTGGTACGACCACACGTTCGCCATCGAGACCGACCGCGGGCTGGACGACACGGAGGATCTATTTTCGCCCGGGCGCTTCGTGCTGAGCGTGACCGGGAGCGGGACGATCACCATCTGGGCGGCGATGGAGTCGCCGGCGATGCACGATTGGAACCAGGAGCGGCTCGCCCGCCGCGACGCGATCTGCGCCGCCATTGGCGCGGCCGGGACGAAGACGGTGACGAAGCTGGCGCGGGCGGCGAATGATTTCATCGTGTCGCGTAAGACGCCGGACGGGAAGCCGGGCACGAGCATTGTCGCGGGGTATCCGTGGTTTGCCGACTGGGGGCGCGACACGTTCATCTCGCTGCCGGGGCTGCTGCTGACGACGCGTCGCTTTGAGCAGGCGCGCCAGGTGCTCACCGTCTTCGCCAGCTACGTCAGCGAGGGGATGATCCCCAATCGGTTCGACGACTACACCAATGAGTCGCACTACAACACGGTTGATGCAAGTTTGTGGTTCATTCACGCGGCCTTTGAATATTTCAAGCTCAGCGGCGACCACCGCACGTTCGAGACCGTCCTGCATCCCGCGTGCCGGGCGATCATCGACGGGTACCGGCGCGGGACGCGCTTCGGCATCGGCATGGACGAGCGCGACGCGCTGATCACGCAAGGCGACGCGACGACGCAGCTTACGTGGATGGACGCCAAGTGCGGCGACATCGCGTTCACCCCACGGCAGGGCAAGGCCGTGGAAATTAACGCCCTGTGGTATCACGCGCTGGTGCTCATGGGCGAGACGGACCTGGCGAAGCGGTGCGGCCAAAGCATCCGCACGGGGTTCTGGATCAGCCCCTTCAAGGGACTCGCCGACGTGATCGACGGCAGCGCACCGGCGGATCAGAAGGACATCCGCCGGGACATGAAAATCCGCCCGAACCAGATCTTCGCGGTGAGTTTGCCGAACAGCGCGCTGCTGCCCGAGCAGATGTCGGCGGTGGTTGAAGTCGTGCGGCGGGAATTGCTCACGCCGTACGGACTGCGCACGCTGGCGGTGTCCGATTCGAACTACCACGCAACCTACAAGGGACCGCAGGTCGAGCGCGATGCCGCGTATCACAACGGGATCGTCTGGCCATGGCTACTGGGCGCGTTCCTCGATGCTTATCTGCGGATGAACGAGCGCTCGCCGGAATCGATCGAGCAGGCGAAGCAGTGGCTGGCGCCGCTGATCGCGTACCTCGACACCGCCATCGGAGGGTCGGTCGGGCAACTGCCGGAGCTGTACGAGCCGGAGGCGCCGTATCGCGCGGTCGGGACGTGCGCGCAGGCATGGAGCGTTGCGGAAGTGCTGCGGTTGGCGGTGATGCTGGAGGTGTGAGCACCGAGCGACGCGGGTCCTTGCGGGCGCTTCGTTTATCCGCCCC
>JBBSLV010000354.1:0-4591 GCA_038233535.1 Tepidisphaerales bacterium
CCTTCCTTGATCTCCAGGTAGTTGCCGAAGATGACGGCGCCGATGCTGTCCTCTTCGAGGTTGAACACCTGGCCCATCGTGCCGTTCTCGAACTCCAGCAATTCGCCGGCCATGGCCGAGCGCAGCCCGTAGATGCGGGCGATGCCGTCGCCGACCTCGATGACCGTGCCGACCTCGCTAACCGACAGCTTCTGCTCAAAGCCCGCGATCTCGCGCTTCAGGACGCTGGTGATTTCCGCAACGTTGATTGCCATGAATGCTCCAGGAGTTGCCAGTTGACAGTTGTTAGTTGCCAGTTGAACTCAAATCACGCCTCTGCTGCTGGCACTGGCAACCAGCAACTGGCAACTCTTTGTTTACTTCGGCCGCGCCGCGAGCAACTGCTCGCGCATCGCCCGCAGTTGATTCTTCACGCTCGCGTCGATCAGTTGGTCCTGCACGCGGAGGATCAGCCCGCCGATGATCGATTCGTCGACGTACTGATGCACGACCGCGTCCTTGCCCAGCGCTAAGCTGACCTTCTGGCGGACTTGTTCAAGCTGATCGGGCGAGAGCTTCTGCGCGACCGTGACGTCGACCTCGATCTTCCCCAACTGCTCGCCGAGCAGGTCATCGTAAGCGCCGGCGACGTCCGCGAGAATGCCCAGCCGCCCGTGTGACCCGACGACGCCGAGGAAGTTCGTCAGCAGTTGCGACCCGCCGCCCGAAAGCGACTTCGTCAGCACGGCGAGCCGTTCGGCGTCGCTGATTGACGGGTTGCGGAAGAACTGCGCGAACGACGGGTCCGACTCCATCGCCTCGCGCAGCGCCTCGAGGTCGGCGTTAATCGTCTCGGCCTGGTCCGACTCGTTCGCCAGCTCCAGCAGCGACTTGGCATACGCGACGGCGGTTGGAGAATGTTGGTTGTTCTGAGCCATGTTTTTGAAGAAGTATTAACCGCAGATGAACGCAGATGAACGCGGATAAGAAAAGAGCTAAAAACCATTTCTTATCTGCGTTCATCTGCGTTCATCTGCGGTTCACTTTCGCTTTAGTTCTTCCCGATCGTCTGCACCTGTTCGAGGCTGCGCGACACGAGGTCGCGCTGGTCCTCGGCGTTGAGGTTCCGCCGGAGGATCTTCTCCGCGACGCTGGTGGCGAGGTGGGCGGTCTGCTCGTAGACCTCGCTCAGCGCCTGGTTCTTGGCCGCTTCGATTTCGCGGGTGGCGCGGTTCTTGATCTCTTCCGACTCCTGCTGCGCCTGCATGCGGAGGTTGGTGGCGATGCGCTCCCCGTCGGCGGTGGCCTTGGCGAGCATGTCGCGGATCTGGCCCTCGGCGGTGGCGAGTTGCTCGTTGTACTGCCGAAGCGTCGCCTCGGCCCGGGTGCGCGACGCCTCGGCGTCGGCGATGTCCCGGCGGATGCGGTCCTCGCGGTCCTTGAGACCGCTGGCAATCGGTCCCCACGCGTACTTGCCCAGCACCGCCAGCAGCAGCGCGAACACGATGAGCGTCGTGACGGCGGGGATCAGCGCTTCGCGCGGGGAGGGAATCACGCTGCGCTCGACCGCGACGCCCTCGGCACCGGCAGGCGCCGCCAGAACGATCGCCGGCAGCGCCAGGGTCAGCGACATCAACACGATGAGGGTTCGATTCATGCCATTCTCCGGAAGAAGCCGCCGGCCGGGCTGTTCACCCGGACGGCGGCGGGATCGTATCGCGCGATCGTGCTAAACGATGATGACCACGACGATGGCGAACAGCGTGGCGCCCTCGATCAGCGCGGCGGCGATGATCATCGAGGTGAAGATCCGGCCACCCGCTTCCGGCTGGCGCGCGATGGCGTCAACCGCATGGCTGCCGATCAACCCGATGCCCTTGGCGGCGCCGATGATGATCAAACCCAGACCGATGGCGGCGCCGAGCTTGAGCAAACCGGCGTCGCCGAACATCGGCTGCTGAACGCTCGTGCCGGCGCCGGCAGTGGTCACCGTATCCTGTGCCGAGGCCGGCAGCGCCGGCAGCGCGAGCAGCGCCACCGCGACGAGAAGAAGAAGACGCTTCATAACCAAACTCCCATGCGATCCGTTTCGGTCGATCGCCATCACCGGCCCCGCGAGGAGAGGCGGTCATCACTACCGGGAGCACTATCCCTGAATGGCGCCTGCCCTCACTGCGTGCGCCGTAGTGGTTTATCTAGTCGGGATGAGGGATGAAGGATGAAGGATGAAAAAGAGACGCCGCTTCGTCTTGTCTTCATCCCTCATCCCTCATCCTTATTCATTCACCCTGCCATATGCGTTCCCGCGGCACGCGCGTCGGCGGGGAGCCTGGCGAAATCGGTCAGGTCACCGCCGCCCAGTGGCTCGTGCGCCTCGTCGTGGTGGCCGCCTTCGTTTTCGTGGGATTCATGTTCATGCACGACGAGCTGGCTGATGAACAGCGTCGTGAGGAACGTGAAGATGTACGCTTGGAGGAACGCGACGAACAGCTCGAGCATCATGATGGCGGTCGTGCCGATCACGACCGGGATCATCACGCCGATCCCGCCGCCCGTGCCCATCGACCGGAATGCCGCGCCCGCCATGCTGATCAGCACGGCCACGAGCACGTGGCCCGCCGTCATGTTCGCCATCAGACGGATGGCCAACGCGAACGGCTTGACGATCATGCCGAGGATCTCGACTGGCACCATGACCGGCGCCATGTACCACGGCGCGCCGCCGAGGAAGTGGCCGGCCCAGGCGCCCAGCCCGTTGGCGCGGATGCCCGCGACGTTCCACATGAGGAAGCTGAAGATCGCCAGCGCGCCGGTGACGCCGAGGTTCGCCGTCGCCGTGCCGTAGATCGCGTGGAAGTTCGGATGTCCTTCGGCGTCGTAGGAGATGAACCAGGCCTGAAGCGCGTCCAGCGGGAGCAGCCCGAGGACGTTCATGAACAGGATGAAGAAGAACAGCGTCCAGAGGAACGGGATGAACCGGTCGGTCTCATGGCCGAGGACGGGCTTCACCACGTCGTTGCGGATGTACATCATGATCGCTTCGAAGAAGTTCCGCGTGCCGGTGGGCACGAGTTCTCCGTCACGATAGCGGCGGGTAAGGATGGGGAAGATCGCCAGCATCAAGCCGGCAGCGATGAAGATCAAGATCATGTGGTTCGTCAGGATGAACCAGCCGTCGCGAACGATGATCGGGTGATCGAGAACGTGGTCGAGCGGGCTGGCGGCGGCGATGATCATGGGCAGGGGATTAAAAGCGCCGATCATGTTGATCCTTCATACTTCGAGCGCGTGAACTGAAAATTCACAAGCACTCCGGGTCGTTGCCACTACAGCTTCATGCACCACAGCGATCTGCCGAGCACGGTCGCCTCAACCGCCAGCGCCGCGAAGTAGTACGCGACGACAAGCAGCAGCGTGGCCCGCGGCGGATATCCGCCGACGTGGACAGCGAGCAACCCGCCGCCCAGCGCCACCACGGCGCGCAGTCCGCCGGCGACGAAAAATCCCATCACCGCCTTGCCCGGCCCGCGCCGCATGCCCCACAGGAGCGGGAGCAGCGAGAAGGCTGCGGCAAGGACGCCGATCACGGTCGCGGCGATCCATCCCCGCCACCAGAGCGGACGATTGATCAGCACGATCATGCCGGCAAGCAACGCCGCCGTGCCGGGCAGCGCGATGGCCATTCCCGCGATCAACCGTTGCCGGCCGACAACCGGTTCGTTGGAGGCCAACTCGTTGGAAGCCAACGTCAGTCCTTGAACGACTTCATGCCGCGCTTGATCAGGTTCCACAAACCGATCGTGAAGCCCACGCCGACGCCGATGATGATCGCCCAGGGGGAGCTGTCCAGCCACCGGTCGATCAGCCAACCCACGCCGGCGAACAGGAGAATCGCGGCGATGAACTCGAATCCGATCCCCGCCAGCTGGTAATAGCTGGTGAAGTCCCCGGTTCTGCCGCGTTCGGGGCGCGTTTGCTGGTTCCCCGGCTCCGTCATGGTTTTCGCACCGTTCGCCGCACAGTTCGTGCAAAATTGCACGAACTCGTGGCGGAGAGGGTAGGCAAGCCAGAGGTAAAGTCAAGCAACAGCGATGGGCGCGGACGGAGGGGGGATTTTCTCCGCGCTTTCTCCATTTAGCCATCCCGCTTGCGGGGTGATTCACTTCCGAATTTCGAGAGAGCGCCTCGCAAGCGAGGCGGCTATTAATAAATGGGGGAAATGTGCGCAGCGCTAGATCTCCACCCGATCCTTATACGTCCGAACGATCCAGATCCCCCCCGCGATCGCGCCGAGGAGCAGGATCCATCCCACCCAGCGCGCGATGCGCTTGGGCAACACGCGACGCCGCACGATCGACTGCACGCGCGGCAAAACCGCATCCGGCGGGGGGGTGAGTCGCCGATACGCATTCGTCGCGCGCGTCGAGAAAACGTCATACCGCTCGCCGGCCACCGACTGCAGCGCCTGGAGCGCCGCCCGCAGGTGGTTGCCGGCGGCCTCGGTCGAGCAGTCCATCGCCAGTGAGCTGGTGCGCGGGCCGAGGCGCTCGCAGGCGTGGAGGACGAACGCTTCCTGCTGCTGTTGGGGCAGGGCGCGCAAGGCGGCGAGGAA
>JBBSLV010000355.1:0-4586 GCA_038233535.1 Tepidisphaerales bacterium
CGCCATCGCCGCCCACCACGGCGAGGAGGAACCGCAAACCGTCGAAGCCTTTATCGTGGCCACCAGCGACGCCATCTCCGGCGCCCGCCCCGGGGCCCGCCGCGAAATGGTCGAGACCTACATCAAGCGCCTCGAAGCCCTGGAAGGCGTCGCCAACTCCTTCGACGGGGTCGAAAAGAGCTTCGCCATCCAGGCCGGCCGCGAGGTCCGCGTGATCGTTGACGCCAAGCTCGTCGACGACAAGATCGGCGCGAAGATCGCCCGCGACATCGCGAAGAAGATCGAGGACGAGATGCAATACCCCGGCGAGATCAAGGTCACGCTGATCCGCGAAGTGCGGTCGGTGGAGTACGCGCGGTAGTGCGGTCGTCTCGGTTAGGGGACAGAGGCGTGAGTTCCAATCGGATTTCTTATGAGATCGTGCCGGGTGCGGTGTTTCCATTGCCGGCAGGGCTCCGGAGCGCAGTGCCGAAGCACAGGAGCGGGCGGAGGCACTCTTCGGTGCCGAACTGGCAACGGCTGGGGTTATCCGAGGGCAGGCAAGGTTCGGAGTTGGTAAGAGGTGGATGGGCAGGCAGCGTCAACCCCAGCACGCAAGTTTTGTTTGACGCGCGGGTCAGGCAGAATGCGCTGCGCGACTACGCGGCCTCCCTCGGGTTGATCTGGCGGCAGGATGCGGTGTGCAATCGCCTTCTTCCATCCAGGCGGCGCCTCGTTGGCGGCACGGATCTCCCGCACGGACGGCAAGCCCCTCACAGGCTCACAAATGGAGCGATTTTACCGTATGCTCCGCGCACACGACGCGTCGGAACAGGCGACCATCGGGTTCACCGAATACGACGGAAAGATGGTCTTCGTGAACCTCTTGGGCGGCTTGAACGAGAAGGAATTCGGTCGCACGCTCGTCGAACTGGCCGAGGAACATCTGCCCGGTGAAGTCTATTTGGACTTCGCCCGCGCCGATTTTGAGCTACAATCGTCCGAATGGAGTACAGGCCATGGCGAAGGTTATCGTGCGAGGCTTCGTGAGTCAGGACGATCCGCTCTACTCGAGTGGATTGAAACCGTTGCGCGTCCTCAAGCCGAAGAGTTCATCCGCAACTTCGAGTGGAAAGCGACAGCGCGCCGCAGCCGCAAGCGCGGGAAGCACGAACCGTGGAAACGCCCCAAAGGTCGCTAAGAAGCGGGTGGCCGCCGCTCGTTAGCGATTCGGCTTTCGCGCCTGGCTCCTCCGGCGTTGCTCCGCATAGCGCAACCTCCGCCCCGTGGGCGTGCTGTATTTCTCCCTACGCCGGCTCGAGTTGCCAATCGATGTTCAGCTCGTCGCAGAGCTTCCCGAGCTGTTCGCGCAGCTTGCTGAGTGAGACGGCGCGTGGGATGGAAATGACCAGCTCCATCTCGAATACGGGCGCCCCCGTGTACGGCGCGGCCGCCAGGCGCGTGTCGAGGCTTTCGATGTTCACGCCCAGCTCGCGCAGCACGTGGGCGAACCGGTGGACAAGCCCCTGCTGGTCGATCGCGGTGGCGGTCAGCCGGTAGGGAATCGCGTCGCGCGCCGCCGGCGCTTTGTCCGCTTGGGCGGGGCGGACCTCGGCGTGCAGGCGGCTGTTCTGCGCCAGCGCGTCCAGCTCGCGCTCGATGGTCCGTACGGCCTCGTCGCTCCCGCCGATCAGCACCATGATCGCGAACTGACCCCGGAGGTTGACCATGCGCGAGTCCTCGATGTTCCCCCCGCGCGCGAAGATGAACTGCGAGACCTCGTCGACAAGCCCGGGACGATCAGCGCCGATGGCGGTGAGGATGGCGTGCATGGCCGCAGGGTACTGCGGAAAACCAAATGTCGAAATCAGAATGACGAATCAGCGACTAACCACACCCTAAAGCTTGACCTTTGTTATAACCGATGTAATATCGGTTATAACGGGAGTTTCATTATGGCAATGACAGTCAAGCTGATGGCGGTCGGGAATTCAACAGGAATCATCCTGCCGCGGGAGTTGCTCGAACGGTTGCGTCTGAAGAAGGGAGACGCGCTGCACGTGCTGGAAACGCCCAATGGGGTGGAGTTGACATCGTTTGACCCGGTGTTCGCGCACCAGATGGACGTGGCGGAGCGGGTTATGCGTGAAGACCGGGACGTCCTTCGGCGACTGGCGGAGTGAACCATGGACGATCCGATCTGGATCAGCGTTGAACTTGCCGTCGCGATTCATAAGCGCCAACTCGCCGAGCACGGCGGGGCGGACGGGGTACGCGACATGGGGTTGCTCGAGTCGGCTTTGGGCCGGCCCCGGCATCTGTTCGCCTATACCGATCCTACCCCCGAGCTGCCCGCGCTGGCGGCTTCGTATGCGTTCGGCGTCGCGCGAAACCATGCGTTCATCGACGGCAACAAGCGGACGGCCTACGTCGTCTGCCGCACGTTCCTTCTGTTGAACGGTCTGGACATGACCGCGTCGAAGGAGGATCGCTATCGCTGTTTCCTCGCTCTCGCCGCCGGCACGATGAGCGAGAGCGACTTGGCCGCGTGGCTTGCGGCGCAGGTGGTTCCCAAACAGTAAGCTGCCTGCTTTCACCGGTAATGAAACGTCACTGCTTTCTCGGGCGATTCTGAACCCTACACTAATTTGACCCATGCGCACGCTCTCGTTCAACATAAATCCCATCCTCACCGGCGCCGCCCGCCTCACCGACGCCCAGGCGCTGGAGCTGTATCACCAGGCGTCCATGCACGATCTCGGCCAATGGGCGCATGCAGTGACCCAGCGGGTGCATCCGCAGGATGAGCGCACGTACGTCATCGACCGGAACATCAACTACACCAACGTCTGCACGGCCAAATGCACCTTCTGCGCGTTCCGGCGTGATCATGACGACGCCGACAGCTACACGCTGAGCTACGAGCAGATCGGCGAGAAGATCAAGGAGCTCGTCGCGATCAACGGCACGCAGATCCTCATGCAAGGCGGGATGAACGACCGGCTGCCGATCGAGTGGTACGAGGATCTGCTGCGCTACATCAAGACGAACTTTCCGACGGTCCATATCCACGCATTTTCTCCGCCGGAGTTTGTGGAGTTCGAGCGGTTCTTCGGCATGGACGTCCGCGAGATCATCCGGAGGCTGCACAAGGCCGGCCTGGACACGATTCCCGGCGGCGGAGGGGAAATCTTCACCCCGCGGGTGCGGCGGCGGATCGGGATCGGCAAGTGCTCCGGCGACGATTGGCTCCGCGTCATGCGCGTCGCGCACGAGGAGGGGCTGAACACGAGCTGCACGATGCTGATCGGGCACATCGAGTTCGTCCGCGAGCGCATCGAGCACATGGCGGCGCTGCGCGACATGCAGGATTATGCGGGCGTAGTAGGCAGTAGGCAGCGGGCAGTAGGCAGTAAAGACGAAGCGCAGGCGGTTATTGATCGCGTTCAGCAACGGTGGCCGGGCTTTTTCGCAACGTCGTCACTGACTACTGCCCGCTGCGTACTGCCTACTACGGGTTCCTACACCGCCTTCATTCACTGGCCCTTCCAGCGCGAGAACACCCCGCTCGGGCGGGCGCAGGAATGGGATCCGGACGTTCATGGGCCTTTCGACGACAGCACGAACGACGACGTCCTCCGCGGGCGCGTCGTGCGCATGGCGGGGGCGGACGAGTATCTCCGCATGCTCGCGATCGCGCGGCTGTACTTCGACAACATCCCGTCGCTGCAAAGCTCGTGGGTGACGATGGGCCCGAAGGTGGGGCAGCTTGCGCTTTTCTTCGGCGCCAACGACATGGGCAGCGTGATGATGGAGGAAAACGTCGTCTCCGCCGCCGGCGCGACGTATCGGCTGGAAGCGCGCGAGATCTGCCGCTTGATCCGCGACGCCGGATGGGTCCCCGCCCAACGAGATCAATATTACAACGTATTAAAGCGTCACGACGGCCCGGACGCGCCGGACCTGCGCCCGCTCGCCGCGCCGCCCGTGCGGAACATCCGCCGGATCGACAAACAGTTCATCGGCGCCGCTCCCGGCCTGGACGACGGGCGCGACGTGAGCGTCAAGGTGCAGTTGCCGATCCTCGGAGACCGGTAACCGCTCACTCCCGCGATCACTTGATCGCCGGCTTGAGGCCGGGCGCGGGGGCCCCCTTCGGATCATCACGAGTGGCATGTTCTAGATCGAGTCTTTCTACGCGGAATGTGCCGAATATATCGGCGAACCCCGCGCGGGAACGTGCCGGCGAAGCCGGATCATCTGCACATCCGGCACACGCGGGGGTATCTTTGCGAGCAAATCTCGTGAAATATGCCCGCCTGGGCGGCGTCTGTATCGGTGGGCCGTGGGCGGATGCGTGCGCGAGGCGGACATATGTCCTCCGATCGCGTGATCAATGCTACTGTGGCGGCACGCCGACGGACTCGAACAGCCACTGACTCGCCGAAATGAAGGTCAATTGTTGATGCGACTGTACGGGGACATCCTGCCGAAGCGCCGTGAGGTTGTGCTCGAATTCCTGGAGCCGCGCCGGCTGCTGGCGTTCGGCCAGCTCGATCCAGGCTTCGGCGCGGATGGACGGGCGATCGCGCTCGTGGGCGCGGTGA
>JBBSLV010000356.1:0-4563 GCA_038233535.1 Tepidisphaerales bacterium
GACCCTTACGGGCTACCCGGCGTTGATGGGCAGGAAAAGGGGTCATCACTCAATCAAAGTGAGTGATGGCCCCTTTTCCGTCCTCTCCGAATCGTCGTCCGATTCGACCTTCGCCAGCTCCTCGCCGAACAATTTCGTCTGCGCCTCCGGCAAGCGCTCCAGCCGCCAGGTGAGGCTGGCGATCTGGTTGAACGTCAGGCGCTGCATCGCCGTCGCCGGGCGCAGCTCTTCGCGGAGTTCCGCGACGAACGTGAGAAATGTCGCCTCACATTCGCTGGGCAGACACGAGAGCGTCCGACAAAGCCCATGCTTCAGCGCATTGCGCGACGCGCGGCGTTTGCCCTCAATCGTCTTCGGCCCGGTGCTTTTTCGGCAGTTGCGCCGGTTGGCTTCGATGCGCGCCGAACTCGGCGCGCGCGTAGTCGTCGCGCGCGTTGTCCCGGCGCGCTCTGCCCGCACCCGTTCGAGCGTCGAACCAGCCTCGGTGGTGGGAAACGAAATAGACATGACGACACCCCGTGCCTTTCCCCGCAAGACCGCCGCGTGATGAAGTCATCCCAACGTCCCGCGGCGGACGCCAAGGGTGCGCCGCGTGCGCGGCGCTGACCCCGAATGATACCCTAACAACTGTGCCGGAGCAAGTTCATTCCAAATTCGAGCAGAGTTGAGTCGCCGTGATGAACGTCCACGTATTCCGTGCATTGTCACGCGCGGACTGCTTCCGCGGACCGGTTCGATACAGATGCAAGCCCTCGTGTACAAAGGCGACACGCTGATTGCTGAAAGCAACAAGTGGACCGCGCACGTGGTCGACACGGCCGCGCGAGATTGAACGCTCACGGCTGGCGACCGCGATGAAGCCGGGATGGATTACGACGATATAGGTGATGCCACGGCGCTACTGCGGCCCGCCCGCAGCGATTCTCCGCGACGCGAGCGTTATAGTCCCAAGGGCATCAGCACCAATGTCGAGTTAACCGATCGAATAATCGCTCGATCCCACGCGAACCTCGTCGCTCGCGCCCGAGCGACGCAGGGCCGCGACGCTGGGAATGCGGTGTTCGCTTACGCCGCGCACCTGCGTGAACTGCGGCATCAACTCGTGCTTCCTCAGCCAGTCCATCACGCCGCGCTCAATGGCTTCGTCGAGCTCGGCTTCCTGCTGCTCTGTCACGCGCGTGAGGTAGCCTTCGTAGCTCTCGCCCGCTGCGCCGCGGGCGCGGCGGACCATGTTTTTAATCACTTCCTCGGCGTGACCAGTCGCCTGCGGGTCGGGCTGAACAATCATCCCGACGTAAACGCAGTCGATCCCGGCCGCGCCGAGCGCGCGCGAGCGCGCGACGCCGGAGTCAATCGCTTCTTGACGGGAATCGAACGGTCCGGTGTACGAGTGGCGATCGACGGAATATGCGAACTTCGGCAACATATGGCTCCTCCGTCGATTATAGCTCACGCCCAGGCGCCCGGCAGGACGAACGGGCGCGTCATGCGCAACCCCTTACCCAGACCATCGTCCCCGAGGGACTGGGGGGATGAATAATTGGAATAAGCGGGACGCGCGGGAACGGGGGTACTCGTGTGACCGAAGAAGGAAGACCGCAGGCTCCGCCCGCGGCTAAAAGCTGTCGCACGATTCATGGCCCCCCGACGGGCCGACAGGTTGTAGCCTCGGGCGGGAGCCCGCGGTGTTGATGATCTCGCGCGCATTGGGATGTTCGACGACCCCGTACCCCTACGCCTCGCGTAGCTTCGATTCGATGCGTTCCTTGGTTGGGACGCGCACGTTGCTTGCCAAGCCCAGCAGGCTCAGGCAGCGGATGAACGTGTAGCTCGCATCGAACTGATACCACTTCAGCCCGTGTTTGGCGCTGGTGGGAAAGGCGTGGTGGTTGTTGTGCCAGCCCTCGCCCAGGGCGAGCATGCCGAACACAAGGTTGTTCGTGCTCTGATCGTGGCTTTTGAACGGGCGGGTGCCCCAGACGTGGCAGACGGAGTTGATGCTCCATGTCACGTGGTGAACCATGAATATGCGGACGAGCCCGCCCCAGATGAACCCCAGCAGTGCCCCGGTCCAGCTTTGCGTGACGATGCCCGCGATGACCGCCGGCAGCGCCAGGCCCAGCACGACCCACAACGGGAAGAGCTTGTCGACGATGAGGACCGTGCGGTCGTCGAGCAGATCCTTCACGTAGCGCGTCAGCCCCTTGGGCTTGGGTTCGAACACCCAGCCGAGGTGCGCGTGCCACATGCCCTTGAGCATCCCGACCACACCGCCGCCGTGCGCGTGGGGGGAATGCGGGTCTTCTTCGTGGTCGCTGTGCTGGTGGTGCTTGCGATGAACGGCCACCCACGTCAGCACCGGCCCCTGGACCGCCATCGAGCCGGCGATGGCGAACAGGGCGCGGAGGAATTTCGGCGTCTCGAACGACGAGTGCGTGAACAGCCGATGATACCCGACGGTGATCCCCCCGGCGGTGATGACGTACATCGCGACGAACAGCCCCAGCTCCAGCCAGGTGATGCCCCGGCCCCAGAGCAAGCCGATGGCAAGCCCCAACCCGACGATCGGGAGCAGCACGGCCCCGAGCAGCGTATATCGCTCGGTGCGCGACATGGGCTCGTCGGCAATGCTGGCGGGGACGGCGTCGTCGTGGGCGTCACGGCCTCCGTGCACATCGTGCTCGGGTCGGGCGGAATCTTCAGGCGTCGGGAGCGAGAATGCGGGGATTGAAGTCTGGGTCATCGTTTGATCGGGGGGTGGCCGCTGCGGGCGGACAATTCTAGAAGGCGGGCCAGCCGACAACACCGACGAGCGGCAGACAATGACCCGGCCATATTAGGACACGTAACAGAGTCCAGCGCGGGTGCAAACCATAATTCTCCGGCCCGCGACGGCCGCAGAGCATATCGCCAGATCGACGCGAAGCGTACTCAGCCGCAAATAATTTCGGCCAATGCGGGGGTTTCGTGCGGTGGTGCGTGAACCGACCCGGTTTTTCGAAGTGACGGCGGACTGAGCCGTAGATCAATAAAAGTTGCACGAAGATCACATCAATTATCGAGACCTGTTCGCTTTCTTCCTATCCGCATTTTATTTGCGGTTCAATTGGCGGCTGGTCTACAGCGCGTGCTCCGAAGCGTCGCTTCGCAACCGGAGCGTCTTGAGGTCGAGGTTGTGGACCGTCTTGATGTACCGCACCGTCTGGTGCCTGGCGCGCATCAGAATACTCTCGGTGATGGCGGCCGTGTCTTCGTAGCGGATGCCGCGAAGCAATGTCGAATCGCTGATGCCCGTGGCGGCGAAGAGGATGCGGTTGCCGCGCGCCAGATCGTCGCACATGTAAACCTTCGCGAGCTCCGCTTCGGTCGTCCCGCCGGCGATCAGGCTTACGCGTTCGGCGTCGTCGCGGGGCCACATCTGCGCGAGGATCTCCCCGCCGAGGCACTTGATGCCCGCGGCGGCGAGGACCGCTTCGGGCGAGCCCCCGGTGCCCATGTACACGTCGACCCCGCTGCCGGGCATGCTCGGCGCGATGGCGGCGGCGATGTCGCCGTCGGAGATCAGCCGGATCGCGGCGCCGGCGCGACGCGTGTCGTGAATCAGCCGCTCGTGGCGCGACCGGTCGAGGATCACGACCGTCAGATCCTGCACGCGCTTGCCGAGCTTCAGCGCGATGATCTCCAGGTTGTCCTGCACCGCGTTGTCCAGCCGGATGCGCCCCGGCCCCTGCTTCACCCGCGGGCCGAAGCTGATCTTGTTCATGTAGAACGACGGGATGTCGGCCAGCAGGGTGTTGGGGTCGTCGTCGTCGTTCTCACAGGTCGCAGCGGCCATCACGCAGATCGCGCCGGGCAACCCCTTGCTGACGATCGTCGTGCCGTCAATGGGGTCGAGCGCAATGGCCATCTTCACCGAGCCGGCCGACCACGTGCCCAGGCGCTCGCCCTTGAAGATGCCCGGCGCGTCGTCCTTGATGCCTTCGCCGATGGTCACGACACCGCTGATACTCACCGTGTCAAACAACCCGCGAATTGCGTCGCAGGCGGCGAAGTCGGCGCTTTCCTTGTCGCCCTTGCCCATCCATTTGTACGCGCTGAGGGCGCCCACTTCGGTGGCGCGGACGAATTCCAGACCCACCAGACGTTCCAGATCAACGGGTCGGGCAGTGGCTTCGGAGCGCAGGCTCTTCACAGTCTTGAGCGGCGGCATTTGAGGTTCTCCATGACAGGCGATCCCGATCGGGGGCAACCCACCCCCACGGCGACGTGTATCCCGCGAAACATATCACACGATTGCCGACGGTGAATGGAGAAAATAATGAATCACCCCGGCCGATCGAGCAGCCCCTGCCAGGCCGACGGATCGACCCGCACATACCACCGCCCTTCGCGCTGCTCCACGTGCAGCGGGCACCGATACACCGCCGCCAGCGTCTGGGCCCGCAGCACCTGCGCGGGCGCACCGCTCGCCGCGGGCGCGCCGTCGCTCAACAAAAGTACGTTCGACGTGTTCGGCGGCAGTTCCTCGACGTGGTGCGTGATCAGAACCACCGTCGGCGCCGA
>JBBSLV010000357.1:0-4547 GCA_038233535.1 Tepidisphaerales bacterium
GATCGCGGGCTGAAGGCGGGTGACAAGGATTTCGGGGGGCTGACGGTGTCGGACGTGATCCTCGCCGGCGAGAAGTACAGCGACGAGCGCGACTACTACATGCAGAACGTCGATTACGACCGCATCGTCGAGCAATACCGGCACGGGTTCACGCTGGGGTCGAACTACCTGTACCTCGACGGCCACGTCGGCACGGTTCTGCCGCGCGAGGCGCTGACGGGCATCGACCCGTGGGACTTGCGCACGCCCGTCGCGGAACCGCCGGCAGCGCAGTGATGGCATCGTTGCCGCGCACGATAGCCCGTTGCGCTCCCGGAAACTTCGACCTGCCCGACTGGTCGCACAAAAATTCCGCCCGCCGGCGCTAAAGCGGCGCATTCATCTTTCCGATCCAATTCTCGTCGCACGAGTTTGTCACGAAGGAAAACGAGAAAAGGAGAATCGTTATGAGCAAGTCCTGGTTGCCTTTGAAGGATGAGACATTGCGGTCGTTCTGCACCGCATTCGCCGCCACCATCACGCCGGTCCCGGCGACGTACGGGTTGGCCGCGAGCGATGCCACGAGCCTGAACGGTGCGGTGACGAGCTATTCCGACGCGTTGGCCGTCACGGCCGAGCCGTCGACGCGGACGCGCGTCAGCGTGGCCGCCAAGGACATGAGCAAGTTATCGCTGATCGCGCTGATGCGCAACCTGTATAAGAAGGTGAACGCGGCCAATCTCGCGGCCGACAAGCGCGAAGCGCTGGGGCTGCCGATCGCCGACGTGGAGCCCACGCCGATTCCCGCGCCGGCGATGAAGCCGGGCATCTCGATCCTCAAGCGCGACGAGAACATCGTCAGCCTCCAGTTGTTCGACCCGTCCGATCCCAACACCCGCGCCCGGCCGTTGGGCGTGAGCGGGGCCGCGATTTTCAGCTTCGTGGGCGAGGAAGCGCCGAACACCGAAGTGGGTTGGAAATTCGAGGGCAACACCACGCGGATGCGGATCGACGTGTCCTTCCCCGCTGCCGTGACGCCGGGGTCGAAGATCTGGCTGACGGCGTTCTTCTTCAACCCCCGCGCCCAAAGCGGCCCGGCGGCGACGCCGGTCAGCACCTACCTGCCGGGTGGTGCCGCGATGGCGGCGTGAGGGAATTGCCGATTGCCGATTGCCGAATGGCGATTGCCGATTGCGATTCGTCGCGATCGGCAATCGCGCTTTCATTCCAATCGCAAATGGTTAATCGCCACTCGGCGATCGCAGCCGCCGCTTACTCCCGATACGGCTCGTCCACAAACGTCCACCCCTGCTTCGCCGTAACCTCGTCCAGCCGGAAATCATTGTCGCCCAGCCCGGTGTTCGTCTTCACGTTCTCCAGGTCGGTCGTCTGCCGGGTCTGCTCGTTGACGTCGACCGTTTCGATCCGGCGAGGCATCTGACCCTTCGGGTCAACCCACACGTCGATGTGCTTGAAGCGGCGTTCAAACTGGGAACCCTTCTTCGGCTTCAGCCGGCCATGGATCGTGCCGGCGGGATCATCGGCAGCGGCGGGAATCACCTCCACGTCGAACATGTCCTTCACGTCTTCCTCCGCCTGCCCGATCGGCAGTGGGAAGGGGCCTTCCCCGAGTTTCAGCAGGTCGACGGTCTCGCCCGGCTTAATCACCTGCCGGCGGACCTGGTTCTTCTTTCGATGATTGCGCTCGGTCAGCCAGCCTTTATCGAGGAGATATTCGATCTTCTCGTTTCTCGGCTTGCCTCCGCCGCTCTGGCGCGTCTGGAAGATGATGTGGATGCGCGCGTCGTTGTCCGGGAGCTTCTGCACCTTCACCGTTCCGGCGCGGGTGAACGCTTCCTTCGTCAGCTCGTCGCTTTCCGTCAGCGCGACGTCGGCGGTGAAATCCTTCATCTGATCGCCCTGGCGATCGAGCGCGTCGAGGACCGCATCGACGGACACGCCCGGCGCGGGCAGCGGCGGCCCGCCCGCTTCAGCGGGCGCTTGCGACGGCGCGGGGACAGGCGCCTGTAACGGCGCATCCTGCGCCGACACGTCCGAAGCGCATCCCATCGCGGCAAACAGCACCACCCACATCGCAGAAATTGATTTCATGAGATTCATCCTTTACAGTTCAGACACCGCGCGCCGCCCCCTGGTCAGGGGGTTCACCTGCATTGTATGCCTACTGGGGACAGAGCCACGTCATTCCCCAGCTTGACACGCTCGCACACGGGCCCTGTAATCGCACGGGACATGGCTGCACCGGTTGTACCTATTTTCGAAATTGGCGATTACGACGGACAGGTGACGCGTGCCGTCGAGCTGCTCGGCAGCGGCGGGGTGGTCGTGCTGCCGACGGAAACCGTCTACGGCGCCGCCGGTCGGCTCGATCAGCCGCAGACCGTCGCACGGCTCAAGGGGATTCGCAACGGATCGGAGGGCAAACCGTTCACCATCCACCTCGCCCGCCGCGAGGACGCGAAACGCTATATCGGGGATCCCGGCGACATCGGGGTGCGCCTCATGAAAAAGCTCTGGCCCGGCCCGGTGGCGCTGACGTTCGACGTCCCGCCCGAGGTTCGCGCAAACGTGGCACAACAGTTCGGGGTCAGCGAATCAGACCTGTACGACAACGGCACGATCACGCTCCGCTGTCCGGACCACATCGTCGCAACGGACGTCATCGGTCGCGTGGACGCGCCAATCGCCCTGACGGTCGTCAGCTCGCCCGCCGACGCCGCGAACGACGACAACGTCGATTTCATCCTCGACGCCGGGCCCACGCGGTTCTCGCGCCCGTCGACGATTCTTAACGTGAAAAGCGACGGCTACGACATCGTTCGCGCGGGCGTCTATGACGAGCGGATCATCGAGCGATTGCTGCGGACGACCATTCTGTTCGTCTGCTCCGGCAACACCTGCCGCTCCCCGATGGCCGAGGCCATCGCGCGGACGGTGATCGCGGATCAGTTGCACGTGAGCGAGGACGAGCTGGAGCAGAAGGGGATCATCGTGATGTCGGCCGGGAGCTCCGCAATGCCCGGCACGCGGGCGGCGACGCCGGCGATCGAGGCGCTGAAAGGCGTTTGCGACCTCACGCGACACCGCTCGCGTCCGCTGACGATTGAGCTGATTCATCAGGCCGACGTGATCTTCACGATGAGCCGCAATCACAACGCCGCCGTCACCGGTCTGGTGCCGTCGGCCATAGAAAAGACGACGACGCTCGACCCCGCCGGCGACATCGACGACCCGATCGGGGGGGACACGACGCTGTACCAGAAGCTTGCCGTCGAGCTTCGCGCGCTGGTCGAAAAGCGACTGGCGGAAAAGATTCCCGTCCTGATCTGATACTGAGCTGACTACGAAAGGCCCCGCGCACATGAAGATCGCGCTCGCCTGCGACCATCGCGGGTACGAAACCAAGCGCCGCCTCCTCCCGCTGCTCAAGCAGTTGGGTCACGAGGTGCAGGACTTCGGCTGCGAGGGCATGGCCGCTTGCGACTACCCCGACTTCGCGCTCCCCGCGGGCGCGAGCATCGCCGAGGGCACGTGCGAGGTGGGCATCTTCCTCGACGGCAGCGGCATCGGCATGAGCATCGCGGCCAACAAAATCGCCGGCGTCCGCGCCGCGCTGGTGCACGATGAGTTCACCGCCCGACGCGCGCGGGAGCACAATCACTGCAACGTGCTGTGTTTGGGGACCGATCTGGTCGGGGAAGAGCAGATCCGCAACATCGTCACGATCTTTTTGAGCACGCCGTTCAGCGACGGACGGCACTCACAACGCATCGCAAAGATCGCCGAGTACGAAAAGACGCGGTGATTTTCGGCTCTCTCTCTCTCTCTCTCTCTCTCTCTGCGTTATCTCAAAGCAAAAGTATTATATAGCCACCGATGGACCACCGATGCACACCGATGAGATGCATTTATTATCGGTGTGCATCGGTGGGTCCATCGGCGGCAAAAAGTCTTTTGAAATAGCTCTTAGCCCACCGGCACTTCGTCTTCGTTCCGTGCGACGGACACGACCCACCACAAGATCGCCAGCGGGAGAATCCGTCCCAGCAGCATCGCTGCCGAGAGGACGAACATGCCTTCCTTCACGATCGAAACGGGATTCTGCGCCAAGCCGACGTTGCTGATCGCGCTGACGACGAGGAACAGCAGCCGGTCGCCCGGTTGGCCTGGTTCGGTCGCGAGCAGGCACAGCAGGGTGACGAAGACGAGCAGGCCGTAGGTGCCCACCCACGTCATCGCGATGGCGAAGACGCGGCCGGGGTTTTCGCCACGTAGCGCGGCGCGGGTTCCGGCGAAGAGGGCCCACAGCGTCGTCAGCTTGATCCCGCCCGCCGCGGTGCCCGAGACGCCACCGATGACCATCAGGACGATCAGCACCCACTGACCCGGCCGGGCGTCGCCCAGCGGGAACGGCAGGCCGGTCGTGCGGCTGTTGATCGACTGGACCGACGCCATCGCCAGCGCGTCGCGCCACTCGCGCTGGCCGCTGAGGAACGTCAGCGCGATCAACCCGACGACGTAGCTCCCCGCCCACAGCGCCAGCGCCA
>JBBSLV010000358.1:0-4500 GCA_038233535.1 Tepidisphaerales bacterium
GCCGCCCCGTAAAAAGGAAAAAGTGCGCAACCCGGCGTGCCGGCTTCAGCCGGCATGTCCTACGCCCGAAACGGTTAAAGGGAACGGTTAAAGGGAAACCTCAGAACCCCCCGCAACGCTCGGTCGTAACGACAGTTCCGATAAGATGCGGCAACGGATGGCCCGCCCGGACCGCTCGACGTGGTATAAAATCCGCTTTGTGGTCATTTTTGCCTGCGTGATCGCGCATGTCCCGCGGGTTGGGTGCATAATACGTCCACCTGTAAGATGGTTTCCGGCAGGAGTAAGATTCACATGACGACGCTGCCCCAGACGACTTCCATCCGCTTGCCGCGCCCCAGCAACGGCGCGGCCATCACCGGTCCCGGACCCGTTGGCGCGCCCTACGGCGCACCGGGGGGCTCCGGCGCCGGCTTCAGCATGACCGGCGGGGACGTCTGGCGCGTCCTCCGCAGCAACCTCTGGCTCATCCTTGGGATGTTCGTCCTCTCGCTGGCGATCGGCGTGGGGCTCTACTACTACCTTCTCAAAAATTATTCGAGCTACACGGCCACGGGGTTGATCCAGATCCAGTCCGCCGCCCGCTTCGACCTCTCCCGCCCGACGCAGCAGGAGATGAGCCAGCAACTGCTCGCCATCGAGCAGCGCACGAACGTGCAACTGCTCACGCACGAAGCCCTCCTCGCCCGCTTGTTCAGCAATCCGAACCGCGCCATCCGCGAGACGAGCTGGTTCAAGCAGTTCGCCAACAAGTCCAACCCGATCGCGGCGGCGAAGGAAGATCTGGTCGACTCGCTGTCCGTCCGCCCCATCCCCGATTCCAAGCTCGTCGCCGTCTCCATGAGCTACAAAGATCCGAAGGAGGCGGCCACGATCGTCAATGACGTCGTCAACGAGCACCTGGAATTCCAGCGTAGCCGAAATGTCTCGGACGTCCTCCGGCAGAAGGGGCAATATCTGCAGGTGAAGAGCCAGTACGGGCGCGAGATGGACAACATTCTGGCTCAGATCCGCGACCGGGTCACGCAGCTCAACATCGGCGGGGGCGGCACGCCCGGGCGGCTCGTGCCGCGCGAGGAAGAGCTCCGCCAGCTGATCGCGGCGCAGTTCGAGATCCAGAAGAACGCCCGCGAGGCACGCGATCAGTACGAAAACGTCGTCCAGCAGCAGCAGAACGGGATCGATCCCCCGATCGTCGAAGAGTTGATCAACCGCGACCAGGAGGTCGCGTTGCTGCGGCAGGTGCTGACGGGCATCGACGTCCAGCTCGCCGGCATGGCCAACCTCGGTGAGGGGCATCGCGAGGTGATCAAGGCCCGCGGCGAGCGCGACACGCTGTCGCAGAAGCTCGAGGAAGCCCGCGCCGTCGTCCGCGGGAGCGCGACGGCTGCCATCCTCGAACAGGCTAGGAGCGAGAATAAAGCAACTGAAGCCCAGGTGAAGGAAATCGCCTCGCGAATCGACGCCACCACCAAGGAACTCGGCGACCTTCAGTATGGGATGACGCAGTACCTCACGCTGAAGGACCAGGAGGAGATCGTCAGCCTCCAGATCCAGCAGGTGAACGAGGCGCTGGACGCGCTGGGCCAGTCCGAGCAGCAGCGCGACCTCAGCGGCGTGACGTGGGCGCAGTCCCCGGAAACCCCGGACCGCCCAAGCTTCCCGCAGATCCCGCTGATCGTCGGGGGGTGCGTCGCGCTGGGCGTGGGGCTGGCGGTGGGGCTTGCGTTCCTCCGCGAGGTGCTGGACACGTCCGTCCGCTCCCCGCGCGACATCGCCCGCGTCGGGCAGCTCACCCTTCTCGGCATGATCTCCCACGAGGACGAGGATCCGCAGTCGGCGGGCGTCCCGCTGGCGACCGTCATCTTCCAGGCGCCGCACTCGATGATGGCCGAGCAGTTTCGCCAGGTCCGCACGCGCCTCCAGCACGCGGCGGCGCTGGACTCGACCAAGAGCATCCTCGTCACCAGCCCCGGCCCGCAGGACGGAAAGAGCATGGTCGCCGCCAACCTCGCGGCGGGGCTTGCGCTCAATGGCCGGCGAATCCTCCTCGTCGACGGAAACTTCCGCCGGCCGGAGATCCACAAGGTCTTCAACGTCAGCAACGACACCGGATTCAGCACCGCCCTCAACGCGCTGGAGACCTTCGGCGAGACCGTCCAGCAGACGCAGGTTCCGAACCTCGACATCCTCCCCAGCGGACCCAAGCCCGCCAACGCCACGGAACTGCTCGAGAGCCAGTTGCTCATCGATTTTATCGAGCGGGCGCTGGAGGAGTACGACCACGTGATCTTCGACTCCGGCCCGCTGCTCGTCGTCTCCGAGACGGTGGCGCTGGCGCCGCGCGTCGACGGCGTGATCACCGTCGTCCGCGCCCGCAACAACAGCCGCGGACTCCTCCAGCGGATGCGCGACAGCCTCCGACAGACCAAGGCCGAGCACCTGGGCGTCGTGCTCAACGCCGTCCGCGCCCAGGCGGGCGGGTATTACAACCGCAGCATGAAGACGTACTACGCGTACCAGAATGGGCAGGGGCAGTAGTCGGATCTGAAACGACAGGGTCAGGTAGCGACGCGGCGCCGCTCGGCAACGAACGGCGCCGTGTTGGTTTATTGGAGGACGTGCGGTTTCCCACACGCGCGTTTCATGGGGATGTCATCCGTATCGCGTCGCATCATGCCGCGATCACCGCTTCCACCGCGCTGGCGATGCGCGTTGCCGTGAATTCGTCCGCGAGCCGCTCTGGGTCCAGGTCCGCGATTGAGCTGACGACCTTGTCCGGGACATACGCGTAACGCTGCAGGTCTTCCGCGCGCGTCCCGCCGCTCAGCACGAGCAGCGTGCGGTATCCCACCTGCACGCCGCCGAGGATGTCCGTCTCCATCGTGTCGCCGATCATGACCGTATGATCCGCGTCGAGCTTCAGCGCCTTGCGGGCGGCCCGCATCATGATTGGGCTGGGCTTCCCGACGCTGAACGCCTTGCGCCCGCTGGCGGCTTCCAGCATCGCGACGATCGCGCCGCACCCCGGCCGCGTGCCGCCGTTGCCGGTGGGGCAGTTTGGGTCCGGGTTCGTCGCCACGAGCTTCGCGCCACCGAGGATCATGCCCAGTGCCGCCTCAACATTTTCAAAGCTCATCGTGCGGCCCTCGCCGATGACGACATAGTCGGGGTCACGGTCGACGATCGAGTAGCCGTGCGTGTGCAGCGCCGTGAGCAGCCCGCCCTCGCCGATCACATACGCCGTGCCGTGCGGCTTCTGGTGGGCGAGGAACCGCGCCGTCGCCATTGCGCAGGTGAACACGTGCTCTTCGCCGACGTCGATCCCCAGCCGCCGAAGCTTTGTCATGACGTCACGGCGCGTGCGCTGACTATTGTTCGTGAGAAAGAGAAAAGGGATTTCGTCGTCCTGCAGCCGGCGGATGAACTGGGCCGCGCCTGGGATGAGGTGGTTCTCGCGGTAGACGACGCCGTCCATATCGATGAGGTAGCCGAACATTTTATTATCCTGTTGTTTTAAGTTGATGGAGGCAGATAGCGCATTTGGAAACATGCGCCGCTGCCAGGAAACCGGGCAAGCGATGGGGTGGTGACTACGTTCGTTGCAGCGTGTGCCAGTAAAACCCACGGCGAGAGGGTTGAGCAACGGGCATGCCACTAAGGGATGGTGTAGCAAAGACGCGCGGCGCCGGTCATTGCTCAGGCGGCGGCGCTCGTCAAATTATGTCTTCGCACGGATCGCCGCGGCGGTCTTCCAACCGATCCAAGTGAGCCCACCGAGGCAGTGGCGGGGGAAAAGGGAACGGCACTGGTTCCCATCCGAACCAGGCGCGGAATGCGTGGTAGCCGGGCGACGTCGCGCACGGGAAGCGATCGAACACGTTCCTCCAGTCGCGAAACAAATCGAACGTTTGAGGCTCCGGGTGGATCCCGAAATCCCATGCGCAGCACACCCGGTGCAGGTAATCGCCCTGCTCTTCCGCCGATCTGAGCTCGATGGGCGGCTCATCCAATTCGGGGTACAGGCTGTGGTCGATGTACATCGCGATGCCCGTCCCGTTCGTATTGCCTCAGCGGATCAGAAACTGATCCTTGAACCATGCGCGCGTTGCGCCGGCGCGCTCCCGCTCGGCAGGCACGATGATCGATTCCAACGGCCGACGGGCTTCCAGCCAGGTGAGGTGGAGCATCACCTTCTGGCGGGCGATGTCGATATGCTCACCCGGATTCTTTCGAGACCACAGTTCCCAACACTGCTCAATCGTGAACAGGCCAACGCCGACGACGTGACCAATATCCGTGAAGTCGCGCGGCGAGCCGCGGTCCACCAGCGCATTCATCTTCGAGCCGATGTTGTCCGCGGGTGTCTCGATCAGCAACGGACGCCAGGCGCTGAGTCGCGGAGGCTCCAACTGAACGGACCGAACCGCAATCTGAAACGAAAAGCGTTTCGTGCTGCCACCGTGCAGCTCGAACGAAATGGTCTCGCCGAAGCGACGC
>JBBSLV010000359.1:0-4494 GCA_038233535.1 Tepidisphaerales bacterium
CCAGGCGACGCGCGAAGCGGTCGGCTCCGCGGGCTGGTCACGCGATGATCTTGCGCGCGACGGCGCGACGGCGGTCATCATCGGCACGAGCAAAGGCCCGATCGAAACATGGTTGACCGCCCCGCCGAAACATATGTCATCATCGCCATATGTAGCGGCGGGGCGCGACGATGTGTTCGGACTCGCCGCGGTCTGCAACGCGGTTGCCCGGGAGATCGGCGCGGGCGATGGTCCGCGTTTGACGCTCTCGGCCGCCTGCGCCAGCGGGCTGCACGCGCTGGGCCGCGCATGCATGATGATCCGCTCGCGCGAAATCGAACGGGCGATCGTCGTGGCGGCCGAATCATCCCTGCACCCCCTGTTTTTAGCTAGCTTCAAACGCCTTGGCGTGCTGCCGAAAGACGGCGTCGGATGTCGGCCGTTTGACGAGACCCGCGACGGTTTCCTCATGTCCGAAGCCGCCGCGGCGGTCTGTTTGACGGCGCGGGAAATAAAATCTGCCGACGACGCATCTACTCAGACACCCGGAGACGCGCCCCGCGAAATCTTCGTCGATCGATTCGCCCTGGGCGGCGACGCCACACACCTGACCGGCGGCGATCCGCAGGGTCGCTTGCTGCGACATCTGATCGCGCGGGTCGCGGGCAGTCAGCCGATCGACCTCGTCCACGCCCACGGGACCGGCACGATCACGAACGATCCGATCGAGCTGGCGGCGATTGACGCGACGGTTCACGGTGCGCCCAACGTGTTCTCCCACAAGGCCGCGCTCGGCCACAGCCTGGGCGCCGCGGGGCTGGTGTCGGTCGTCCTCAACTGCATGATCTACGAGCGCAAAATCATCCCCCCGAACGCGCGCACGATGCAGCCGCTGCGTGCACATCACGTGACCATCGCGCGCGACGCGGCGGAGCGCAACGTCCGCCGAAGCATCGCCATCGCCGCCGGCTTCGGCGGACCCACGGCGGTCGTCGGTCTCACCAGCGAGCGATCCCGCGTTTATTAATAGCCGGCGTCGCCAGACGCTGTCTTTTTCCCGTTTCACGCGCTCCAGGACGCAAGCTCCGATGGTGGGAGAGAGGCGGATCGGTGCCTCGCTGTTCAAGTTAGTAAAGCAGCCTCAGAGACTGCGCCCGTCGCGCTGATCCTGTGGAGCTGACGGCGGGCGCTGGATTCTTCACACCTTCCGTGATAACGGGTAAACTATGAACGTCCGGTTTGACAGCCGCCAGCTCCTTCGCATGGCGATGGAGGCGGATTATGACGGCGGGTTTTCCCGTCAACTCGCCGACGGCTACCGGGAACTGGTGCGGTTCATCATCGAAGCGCAGGACGAGCGCGAGCTGTACGCCTGGCTTCGAGAGGCTCAAGGGCCGCCGCCGGCACCAGCGCTCGCTGCGGCTGAACCGGCAGTTCCGGCTGATCGTCGAGGTCGAGGCGCGGCCGGGCGGGAATCTGATCGCGCTGAAGTCGATCGAGGACTACCACTGAAGGGCGATGCCATGTTCCAGTCCAAGGTTTACACGCGCGACACGCTGAAGCTACGGTCGATCACGCCGCAGACGGCGCTGGAGCTGGCGGCGGCGTTCGGCACGTCGGCCCAACTCTGGCTCAACCTCGAACAGTCGTGGCAGTTGTCCCGCGCGAAGCCGCCGGACCCGGCGATCGCCCGCCGTGCGAAGCAGGCGGCGGCGTAGGGGACGGCAGCGTGCTGCCCGTGCTTTGGGTCAACGTGAATGGTCTGGAAATGAAACGAGCCAATCGCATCCGTCACTCCGTGAGTGTCGGTGCGCTTGGCTTGCTGATCTTGAGTCACAAACACTAAGCTTAACATAACATGCATTATCGGACGTAGGAGGGGGGGCAGCATATCAGCGCAACCCGTTGGCTGGCGGCTTGCCGGCGGCGAGTTCTTCGAGGCGGTGGTCGATCGCGTTGCATGCGGACACCGGATCGAACCGGTGCAGGATGTCGTTCAGCGCCTGATCGTATCCGTCCGGCGGCGACAGGTGCCAGACGTCCTGCAAGCGGCTGGCCAGGACGCTGGCCGATCCGTCGTAGAGACATGAGCTGTGCAGCAGATTTGGGATCAGCTCGGGGTAGACGCCGGCATCGGGCACGATCGGCCAACACCCGGCGGCCAGGGCGCGCACGGCGTGCCCGTCGGCGCGCGCGTCGATGCGGGTGCTGATAAACACGCCGCACTGCATCAGCGCGTGAACGTGTGATTTTTCGTCGTTTTCCGGCAGGGTGGTGCGCGGATAGGCGGCGTCGAGTTCCTCCACGGGGCCGACCGTCACCAGCTCGAATTTCTCCTTCCGCCGGACCAGCGTCGCCAAGGCTGCGTTGAGCAGCTTCATGTTGGCATCGCGCGTCTCGACGAAGATCTTCCGCTTGTTGCGGATGATCGTGTCGCCCAGCGACAGCTCATGCACCGCGCTGAAATCGACGGGCGGGAGCATCAACTGCGTCTTGGCCGTCAGCTCGCTCATTGGGTTGCGGCCCAACTGCTCCTCGTGGCGCCGGACCAGCGCCGTCGCGCGGGTGAGGAATTGCCGCAGGTGGTACATCGAATTGAACCAGATTTCATTCGCCGCCTGGGCGGTGTTGAGGTTCACCATGTCCAGCGGGGATTCCTCGAACGTGCGGACGTCGGGGAGCTGGTTGCTGTGGAAGTAAACGACCGACGGCTTGTGCGAGAACTGCGGCATCAGCCGGAAGAAATCGGCGAGGTTCAGCGCTTCGCTGGTGAAGAGGATGTCCATCCGCCCGACCCAGTGCCGCGAGAGCTGCTCGGCGAACCATTGCGCCGCGGCCGTCAGCCGGCGCTCGATGCGGCGCGGCGGGAGCTTCAGAAGCGTCCAGCGGTGGCGGGAGCAGCGGATGATCGTTTCCAGCATCTGCCGGCGCGGGCCGCCATAGAACGGCTCGAGGGCGAGGATGTCCAGTTGGTTTGACATCGCGTTCGATCGTGCCCTCCCCTTCGTGATTCCGTTCTACCGACTTACGCGTTCAACCGTTCCTGCACGTACGCGCGGACATGTTCGATTGAGATACGTTGCTGCGCCATGGTGTCGCGCTCGCGGACGGTGACCGTCTGATCGGTGAGCGTCTGCCCGTCGATCGTGACGCAGAACGGCGTCCCGATCTCGTCCATCCGCGCGTAGCGCTTGCCGATCGACTGCTTCGGGTCATACTCGCAAGCGAAATGCTGCCGCAGGTCGAGGTACAGTTTTTCCGCGACCTCGGGCATCCCGTCCTTGTTCACCAGGGGGAAGATGCCGAGCTTCACCGGCGCGAACCGCGGCTTGAATGACAAATACTCCTCGGTCCCCTGCCGGCCCGGCTCGTGGCGGTAGCCTTCGCACAGGAGCACGAGAACCGCGCGCGTCAGACCGCTGGCGGGCTCGATCACGTTGGGGATGTAGCGGCTTCTCACCTTGATTTCTTCGGGGCTGACCCCCTGCTCCTTCAGCTTCACCTGCAAGTCCTGGTCGAAGTAGTCGAGCTTTTGGCCGGAGTGCTTCTGGTGCTGCGTGAGGTCGAATTCGCCGCGGTGGGCGATGCCTTCGAGTTCGCCGTAATCGGGAGCGGTGAACGGGTAAAGGTACTCGATATCGACCGTCATCTTCGAGTAGTGCGAAAGCTCGTCGGGCGCGTGGTCGCGCAGGATGAGGTTCGACTCCTTCACCCCGAGTGACAGCCACCACTTGAATCGCTCGGTCTTCCAGAACTCGTACCACGCGCGGGCGTCGTCGGGGTGGCAGAACCACTCCATCTCCATCTGCTCGAACTCGCGCGAGCGAAAGATGAAGTTGCGCGGCGTCAGCTCGTTGCGGAAGCTCTTGCCGATCTGCGCGACGCCGAACGGGATCTTCACGCGGGCGGTGTCAATGACGTTCCTGAAATTGAGAAAGATGCCTTGTGCCGTCTCAGGACGCAGGTAGACCCGGTTTTCGGGCGTCTGCTGCGTCCCCGCGTACGAGATCATCATAAGGTTGAACTGCTCCGACGGGCCCATTTCCCCGCCACAGAGGACGCACGGGTCTTGGAGCCCGGTGGCGTTGAGTTGTTCGGTCGCGAGGTGGCGCGTGATCTCGGCGACGTCGGGCGGTGCGTCGGGCTGGCCGTTGATTCTCGTGGCGAGCCACGAGAGTGTCACCTCAGGATTTCGGACCAGCGCAAGGTTCGGCGCGAGCCGCTTCCCGCGGCCGCGTGCCCAGCGCAGGATTTTGCCGGTCTGTAGTTGGGGATGAGCGGTCGCGCTCGGCGCGTACTCGAACTCCTGGATCAGATCGTTGAACCACCGGCTGGTCGAGACAAGCGTGTCCCACAAATGATCGGCGCGAATGATATGCCCGCACCTTGTGCAGCGTCGCATCGGGTCGGCGAACGTTGTCGTGTGGCCGCTCGCTTCCCAAGTCTTGGGATGCTGGATGATGGAACTGTCCAACCCCACCATGTCGACGGGATGACCGTCCGGTCCGAGGGGCG
>JBBSLV010000360.1:0-4491 GCA_038233535.1 Tepidisphaerales bacterium
CTACAACCACGCTTCATGCTGCCCCACCAGGCTATGTGCTTGATAAATCTAGGCTGGCCTGCTCGGTACACGGTACCGCCATGCCGGCCCGGTGCAATGCCACGCGTTTGAGGAAGCCTGATGCCGCTGCTGTGTTCAACGCGGTGCGCGTGAAGACCCAGGGACCGTCTGGTAACGGATGCTCAGCGACGATCTCTCCATGTTCGGCTGCGATGCGCAGCGTGCGTGCGCTGACTCCCAGCGCGCGAGCCGCCTCGGTCAGGTTCAACCACGGTTGATCGGCTCTTTGCTCGGGCACATAGCGCTCGATGCCATGATGGCTGCGCAAGGCGGTGACGCGCTCTTGCGTCCAGCGGTTACCCCGTCCCGTGCGCAGGCCGTTGCGGTTAAGAAAGCTGGCGATCGACCGATCGGTGCACAGGCGCGCCAGCACCCGCACGGCATCGACGGCTTCCCGTGACGTGTGGGTGGCGTTCTGTCCGCGGCGTCGCCGTGGGAGGCGCAGCTCGGTATGGACGCCCCCCTTCCAGTGGATGACGACGACCACTGCGGGGCCGTGCTCGTCAACGTCGACGATGACGTCGCGGATCAAGGTGCGCAGAATGCGCTTCTTCAGCCGCGCATCCGTCTGCGTGTCTGTCCACACGGCCTCGAGGTCTTCGGCCAAGTTCTGGAAGTCCTGAGCGGTCGGTGCGGCGTCACGGTCGTGTCGCCCCTGGTGCCGCTCGATCTGCGCTTCGACGTCGCGCACCCGGCCCAGCGCCTGGTTCCACCGCCGTTCGAGTTCATCGGCGACCAGGCGGTTGTCCGGGTCCACCTGGTCGAATTGCTTCTGCGCCCGTTGTGCCTGGTAGTGAGCGGCCTGCAAGTCGCGCTGTAACGCGGCGGCCACGTCGTCGAGTTGGCGTGACTGCTCGGCGTCGGCCAGTCGGGCGGCGGCGATCGCGGCCGGTTGCACCACGCGCAGAATCTCCTTCGACACCGCTTGATCGAGGGCTAGACCGGCGAAGCCGATACACCGGGGTTCGCCGTTGTCGAGCCAACCGCGCCGGCATTGATAGCGCAACACATCGTGCCCACTCCCGGTGTAGCCGACCAAGAGCTTATGGCCGCAGCGGCGGCAGTGCAACAGGCCGGCGAGCAACGCCGCCCCGCGCTGTGCCGCCCCGACGTGGCCCCGTCCCAGCGTGTTCTGGGCGATCGCTCCCTGCACGCGCTCGAATTGCTCCCAGCTGACGTACCCCTCGTGGGCCTCGGGGATAAAGGCCAGCCACTGCTCGCGCGGCTTGCGCCGAATGGTCTGGCGCGGTTCACCGTCGGCGTAGGTGATCACCTGTTCGGTCTTGCCATAGGCGTAGGCGCCGCCATAGGCGGGGTTGGTGAGCATGCTGTACACCATGCCGTAGGACGGCCGCCGCCAGCGCACCTGCTCGCCGGCATTGATCACGGGCAGCTCCAGTTCATGCTCATGAAACCACAGCAACGTCTGGCGCACGCTACCCAGTTCCAGCAGCTTGCGGAAGACCAGGTCAATCGCGTCCTGCACGCGTCGGTCCGGGTCCTTCTCCAAACGGTGCTCGCCCTTGACGTAGCCGACCGGACTCACGATCAGCAGTTCGCCGCGCCGCGCCTTCTGCCGCCGCGCCTCGACGGACCGTTGGCGCAACAGATCGAGCTCATACTCGTTGAGACTGCCTTTGAGGCCGAGCAGCAACCGGTCGTTGCTCATGCGGGGGGCATAGACGGTGTCCTGGTCGATCAGCACGGTGTCGACGACCCGGCACATCTCGACGAGGTGCTGCCATTCACGGCTGTTGCGCGCGAAGCGCGAGACCTCGCGCGCCGCCACGGCGCCCACCTTGCCCAGGCAGACATCGGCCACCATGCGATCGAAGCCGCTGCGAGTGACCAGGCCGGCGGCCGAGCGGCCCAGGTCTTCGTCGACGACATCGATGTCGCCCCATCCGAGCTGCGCGAGACGATCCCGCATCGCGTACTGCAAGCGCTGGCTCTCCAGATGGTGCGTGACCTGGTACGCCGACGACTGGCGCACGTACAGAATGGCCTTGCGTGCGAGGTGGCTCGGCCGGATCTTGTCACTCATCGCGTGCCTCCGGAGCCGGTGTCGCTCCCAGTGGTCGCAGGGCGTGCTCGCGGAGCATGCGGGCCAGCAGGCGTTCGACGTGCTGCCGGTGTTCGAGGGGCATCGTCTCCCATGACAGTCCCGGTCGGGGCGGCTGGAAGAGCGGCAGTTGCGTCGCCGCATGCGACGGCTTGGCAGTCGGGGGCATGAGCACCTCCTGAAACGATCAGTTCGAGGTGTTCAGCTTGCTGCGAAAAGCCGGATTTGGCGGGGTGGATCGCCGCCAATAGGATGCTGAGCTCGCGAAGCGCGTCAGCGGTGACCACCGGCGCCGCGGCCATTGGCATCACGCCACACGCTCCGGCGTCGAACATCCACAGCGGGATCTCCACGGATCTCGCATCGAGGTCGGGCGTCAGGCCGCAGCGAACGACGGGCTCGCAGGGCCGCGAGCCCCGCCGCGCTTGATGCACCCAGACCTCACGGCCAAACCACGGGTGCCAGCGGTACCGAACAAGCCGTGACTCGGGAATATGGGTGTTTCGTTGTTGGGTTCTACCACGACGAGCGCCCGCACGAGGGCATCGGGGACCGAACCCCCTCGTCGCTCTGGACACCGTCGTCCCGTCCGTATCCCGAGCACATCACCCCGCCCGCCTATCCTGCGCACCTGGAAGTCCGTCGGGTCAGTAGCGCGGGCACGTTCCGGCTCCACTCCCAACAGCCTTTCTTGAGTCAGGTCCTTCGCGGCGAAGACATCGGCCTCGAAGAGGTCGGCGACGGCATTTGGAACATCGTGTATTACAGTACGCTGCTCGGAAAAATCGACGAACGCAGCCTCAATATCACCGGAACCAAATAACACCGAATAGGTGTAAACGATCATGTCGGACTTCCGTTAACGATCAACCCGTCCGTTCATAGCTGCCACTTTTGTACTGCCAATGTTCCATTTCTTCTTCGATGAAGTGGTTGACTAAATCTCGATACAATTTTTCGATGGCATCAGGATTTAATCCTTCCTGTTCCGCCCAAATACGCCTTTGCTCCAACATGGCCTTAAATCGTTCCGGCGCGCGCACGCTGGTTTGGCTGGTTTTGAACTTGGCGGCAGCTTTGACATAACCGAACCTTGCCGAGCAACTTGATAACCGCTTGATCCAGCGCGTCAATCTCGGTTCGTATCTCGTTCATGTTGCCACATTGGTCTGGCGTTTTCATATTCTACAAGTATCACTTCCTGATACGCCGCGCGCAAGCAGCACAACGATTATTGTGCCGCGTGTTAGACTGTTTGAGTTGCTTCACTCTGTGATGATAGCCTCTGCTTCTATCTCAACCAGTATTTCCGGCGCAATTAAGCGGCTCACTTCAACCATGCTGGTGACGGGGCGGATATTACCGAAGAACTCGCCGTGTGCCTTGCCAACCTGCTTCCAATCTTCGATGTTGACCACATACATTCGAGTGCGGACGACGTGTTCTAACTCAGCACCGGCTGAACTTAAAGCCGCTTGAATGTTCTTGAGCGCCTGAACTGCTTGGGCATAAGCATCTCCAACGCCGACAACCTTACCATTGACATCGGTCGCTGTTGTGCCAGCAACATAAACGAAAAACCCAACACGCACGGCTCTGGAATAACCGACGATTGGCTCCCATGTTGTTCCCGTCGAGAAATTTTGTCTCTGCATATTTCACAGTATCGCACACAGAAAACGCTGCGCGCACGCGGCACAACGTCCTATTGGTGGATGGTGCCAACTGCCGTTGCCTGCCCACGGCAAGGCCTCGCGCACGCACAATCCCGCCGTCGCCCGACGCCATCTTTCCGCTCTTCGCCGATTTGAGTACAGCGATTTGAGGTAGTGACCCGGCCGCCTGCGCGGACCGCTGGTTGGGTGGGCGGTCTGCTCGACGGCCTGGTCGGCAGTGCGATCCCACGTGCACCGGACCATCCGGTGTCATCCTTCTTTGATGTGCAAACAGCAAGGGAGGACCGGTGGGATCGCGACGGGATTGTACTTGGATCTTGGGGCTCAAGGGATTTCGTGTGGTGACGGCCGAGAGTGACGGCGAGGCGGCGAGCGCGCGACTGACGCTTCGGATCGAGCGCCGCGGTCTCAAGCGATATGCGTGCAGTGGCTGCGGCGCCCGGACGAGCCGCGTGCGATCGGTCCGCGATCGGACCTGGGACGATCTCCCGTGGGCCACCCATCCGGTCACGCTCGTGTATGGCCAGCGACGGGTGCCGTGTCGACGCTGTGGTATTCGGACCGAGCGCGTCGAATTCGCCGACCCCAAGGCACGGATCACGCGACGCCTGCGGCAACACATCGGCCTGGATTGTCAGTCGATGCCGACCAGTCATGCGGCGGTGCGACACGCCGTGAGTTGGAGCAAGGCCC
>JBBSLV010000361.1:0-4487 GCA_038233535.1 Tepidisphaerales bacterium
ATTTTCACGTCGATCGTCTCAAGCCGACCGTCGCGGTTGATCTGGAGCGGGAGCGCCGTCCCGCGCGCGGCCTGTTCGAAGGTGAGCGTGACAGGATGCTCGACGTCGCTGCCGCGCTGCGGCTGAGCCGCGGGGCGCGGACGCGCCCCCGCGCGCCCGCCTGCGCCCGCCGGGCCGCGCGCGCCGAAGATCTGCTCGAAGACATCACCGAAGTCCGCTCCGCCGCCGGTTCCGAAGTCGAAGTCTTCGACGGTGACGCCCGGCCCGCCGCGGTAGCTCGACGTGCGGCCCCCGCCCCCGCCGCGCCCCTGCTGTGAGCGGCGAAACGCTTCGAACGGATCGCCCCCGCCGCCCGGAGCGCCGCCCATGCCCACCCCGGCGTGGCCGAACTGGTCGTAGTTGCGGCGCTTCGTCTCGTCCGACAGGACGTCGTACGCCTCCTGCGCTTCCTTGAACTTCTCCTCCGAATCCTTGTTGTTCTTGTTGACGTCGGGGTGGTGCTTGCGGACGAGCTTGCGATGCGCCTTTTTGACCTCGTCCGCCGACGCGCCGCGGGGGACGCCTAGAATCTCGTAGTAATCTCGCTTGGCCATGTGTCGGCGTGATTGTAGCAGGACGGTGCGGCGGCGAGAACATGCGCCGTCGCCGGAGGATTTTGCCATGAGCAGTGAAGCGTGTCCCATGCCGTCCGGTGGGCAGGGGTCTGACGCGGATGCGATCTCGCGCATGCTCGGGGCCGGCCGGATTGCGATTGTCGGCCTGAGCGACGACCCGAGCCGCCCGAGCTACCAGATCGCCGCGTACTTGCAGAGCCAGGGGTACGAAGTCGTCCCCGTGAACCCGACGCATGCGATGGTGATGGGAATGAAGAGCTACCCGACCCTGCGCGAGGTGCCGGGCGAGGTTGACGTCGTGAACGTCTTTCGCCGGCCTGAGTTCTGTGCCGACATCACGCGTGACGCCATCGCGATCGGCGCGAAAGGGATCTGGCTTCAGAGCGGCGTGCGCAACGACGAAGCGAAAAAGCTCGCGGCGGCGGCGGGGGTCGATTTCGTGCAGGACCGGTGCATCATGGTTGAGCACCGTATGAGGTAGGGATGAAGGCGGAAGGATGAAGGATGAAAGAAGCGGGGCTGCATTCATTTTTCATCGTTCGCGTTTTCATCCTTTGATTCCCCGCCGCTTCAGCCATGCCACGCCGGCGAGTCCCACGAGGGTGGTGTAGACCGCCCCCGGCAGCGGGACGGCGACCGGACCGTCGAAGACGCTGCCGCGGTACATGCCCTCGGCGACGTTCGTGCGGATCCGGCCGCGGGTGGAAGGGTCACCCGCAGGGGCATTCGCGTCGACGGTATACAGGCCGCTCTCATCAATCGTCCTCGTGTTGAAGCCGAACGCGAGCGACTGGTTCTCCGTCACCACTTCGCCGATGAGCGCTGGCGCATCGGACGTGGCGCCGTCGGGGACGACGTCGGCCGCGCCGATGGGCACGTATCCCGCGAACGCGAGCGTCGAGAACAGGCTGCTGGAAGCGGCGAAGACAAACGTCGTGCGGGTGAGAGGCGTGCGGGGCATACAACTCCTTACATCAGGGCAGGCACGCGCAGCGTGCGTGCGGCGCGGGCAGGTTGTTACATCGACCGTCCGAGAACGACGGCATGAACCTTGATGGAAGTCGGCCGCGCCTAAAGCGCGTCCGATAAAAGCGTCATAAATTACCCCGCATGTGCGGCGAATGATCGAGGATTCATTCGAGCGCGAATGGGATTAGGCGCGGGCGGATCGCGTCCGTTAGAATCGCCCGGCAATGGAAGCCACCCCCTCCGCCGCCGCGAGTCCGGCCGCGCCGCTGCCGCTGGAGCGCTCGACCGATTCCGGCATCAAGATCCGTCTCTCGGTCATGATGTTTTTCCAGTACGCGATCTGGGGCGCGTGGCTGCCGCTGTTCTTCGCGTTCCTCACCGGCCACCGCGGGTTGACCGGCGCGCAGGCGGGGTTGCTGTTTTCGATCGGGGCGACGGGCGCGCTGCTCGCGCCGTTCATCGGCGGGCAGATCGCCGACCGCTGGTTCAATACCGAGAAGTTCCTCGCCATCAGCCACCTCATCGGCGCGGCGCTCGTCTGGCGGCTGGCGTCGGTGGACACGTGGCCGGGGCTGATCACGTACTCGCTGCTGTACTCGCTCATTTACGCCCCGACGCTGGCGCTGACCAACTCGCTGGCGTTTCACCACCTCGTCGACCGCGACCGCGACTTCGGCCAGGTGCGCGTGTGGGGCACGATCGGCTGGATCGTCGTCGGCATCGGCTTCGCGCAGTACCTGCTCTACCGGCACACGCCCGCCGGCGCCGATGAGGCGACGATCGGCGCCGCCCAGCTCGCGGGCATCGCCGACAGCCTGCGGCTGAGCGCGATCCTCGGCGTGGCGATGGCGGTCTACTGCCTCACGCTCCCGAAAACCCCGCCCCAGCGCGGCACGCAGAACTTCGCCGCCGCCGAGGCGCTCAAAGAGGTGATGCGCGGCTCGCTCAAGACGCTGTTCCTCGTCTCGTTCTTCGTCGGCTGTATCCACCAGTTCTATTTCGTGCTGACCGCGCCATTTCTTCAAAGCGTCGTGCGGCTGTCGACGGAATCGGGCGTGGGGATGTGGCTGAACCGCATCTTCGGCGCGGGCGGCGCGGGGCTGATGACGATCGGGCAGATCTCGGAGCTCGTCGTCCTCGCGTTCATGCCGTTTTTCGCCAAACGCTACTCGCGCAAGGCGCTGCTGACGGTGGGGCTGCTCGCGTACATCGTGCGCTTCGGGGTGTTCGCGTTCCTGCCGCACCCCGTCGCCGTCGTGCCCGCGCTGGCGCTGCACGGGCTGTGCTTCGGCGCGTTCATCTTCATCGCGTTCATGATCGTCGACGAGGAGACCAGCGGCGGCGTGCGCGCCAGCGCGCAGGGGCTGTTCAACCTCGTGATCGTCGGGTTGGGCACGATCATCGGCAACCTGTTCGCCGGCTACGTCGCAAAGATCGCGACGAGGCCCGAAGGGCTCGACTTCCGCATCCTCTTCTCGATCCCGATGGCCGTGGGCATCTTCTGTTTGATTCTGCTGCTCGTGCTCTACCCGCGCAAGCTGCCGGCGACGGCCAAGGGATTCGAGCACCAACCGGAAGCCGGTTCGGCGGTTTAGGAATGCGGGTCGGTGAAGGCTTGACCGTGCGGCGGGCGGATACGCTTACTGGTTGCGCCTGGTTTCGAGCCATCGCACGTTGTGGCGCGCATCAGCGTCGCCTTGTTTGGCTGCCTTCTTGTACCATTTCAGCGCTTCATTGGGATCGCGGACTACGCCCTCGCCGCGACTGTAGGCGAGCCCGACGCTGAACTGCGCCGCCGCAAGGCCCTTCTTGGCCGCTTTCAGCAACCATCGGAAGCCCGCTCGCTCATCTTGCTTCACGCCGCGACCATGGCGATAAGCCATCCCCATCGCATACGCGGCGTCGATGTCGCCTTTGACCGCCGCCTGTTTGAAAAGCGCAAACGCCCTGCCTTTGTCTTTGTCGACACCGGTGCCTTCGGCGTAGCACACCCCGAGCAGATACAACCCCTCGACGCTGCCCTGGTCGGCGGCTTTTTCATACCAATCGACCGCTTGCTTCGCATCCCGCCGGGTTCCAACTCCGTCCGCCAGATACATTCCCACCGAAAACTGAGCGTCCGCGTCACCATCCTCCGCGGCGGCTTTCCACAGTCGGAACGCGAGCGCATAGTTTCTTTTCACGCCGTCGCCGTTCTGATACTTGATGGCAAGTTGTTTGAGGTCCTTCACGTTGTCGTTACCGCGCGCATTGATACGGCGCGTGGCCGAGGGTCGAGGCGCAGAGATGGTCGCTGCTTTTGTCACGCCAAGTATCCTAATCACCGCTGTCGCCGACGTCCCCTTGTCGGCGGCCACTTCCCCTTATATCCCGCCGGGCGCTTTCGCGGGTAAGGCCTGAACTCATCCGCCTTCTCACCGCCTTGGTCGGCTTTTCTACGGCGGCGGCCCTTCTGATGCTTCTCACGTGTCGATTCTCTGGCGTTGGCCGTGTGTTCAGCGCCGGAATCGCCCTGGCCGTTACTCAAGTCGAGTTCCTCGCGTGGTCCAGGCCAATGCCCCGGGCGGGGGACGAACTATCTTTGAATTCCTCCGAAAAACCGCCCATTCGCAATGCGGGCGGCGCAGAATCCGGCGCACTTGGCGGCGATTCGGACCTGAAAGCCGTCATTTCCGCCTGGCCGGACCTGCCGGCGGACGTGCGGAAGATGATCGTCGGCGTCGTCAATCTCACTACCAAGGCGATGCCGCGATAGAATGGATCAATCGGGAAGGCCGCTTGATCGGCGGCCACGCGATTCGGCGGCGGTGGCGTTCCTCACCTGTCCGCCCCCCGCCGGATCGACCCGACCTACAGACAGGTGAACCATGCCGAAAATCGACAACGACCACGCCGGGACGTGCG
>JBBSLV010000362.1:0-4486 GCA_038233535.1 Tepidisphaerales bacterium
AGCGCAATACCTTACAAGCGCCGAACGTTGCAGGCGGCTGAAGTGTTACCCAGTTTCAATTTCTTCAACCCCCTCCGGAAGGATCAGATTATGACATCACGTAACCTCGTATACTCGTTTCTTGCAGTAGCGATGACGCTCAGCGTCACCGCCCAATCCGCCCAGGCGCAGCGGGGCAACCGCCCGGATCGCCAGGACAACCGCCAAGTCGGCATCGGTAACCTGATCGCCGCCCTGGTCAACGTCCAGACCGGCGACATCGTTGTTTTGGACGCGCGGAATGTGCTCCGCGGCGCCGACATCGACGTCTTGAACAACGCCCTCAACAACCTTAACGTCCAAATTTTGAACGACTCCGAGATCCTCAGCGACATCGAGATCACGGACATCCTGAACGACCTGAACGTCAACGTGGAGGACGTGGTCGTATTAGTCAACGCCCTCGGCGGAGCGGTGATCTTCCTACCATAGAAGGACCGTCCCGCTTGAACTGAACACGCCTGCATCGTCGTTAAGGTGCCCTCGGCCAGATGTGCCGGGGGCACTTTTTTTCACCGGAAAGTTTTTCAACACGGTCAGGGGAACGGATGCGTGGATGGGGCGAAGGGAACGACGCGGGGGACTTGGAAGTCGGCGTTGCCCTGCAGGCTATTTCTTAAAGAACGTCTTCCCCCGCGCGTTGTACTTGCTCAGCCGGTTGTTGACGTAGAGGCCTTCGAGGAGGAACTCGCCGATGCTGGCGAGCGTCGCCGTGTCGCCGCCGTCGAGCTCCATTTCCTTTGCCAGCTTCGCCGCGGCCTGGGGGAGACCCTTGATCGCTTTCATGTTGGCGACGAACTCGTCGGCGCTCAGATCGTCGCCGGCGGGGAAGGTGAGGTTGCCTTTGAACTGCTCGGCGATCGCGTCGTAAGCGTCGGCGTCGCCGGCTCGCGCGAAGACGGCTTTCACCGCCTCGCCCACGAGTGAGCGGATCAGCTTGTCCTCGGCCCCTTCTTCCTCGGCCAGCGTCATCTCGATCTTCCCGCGACAACTGGCGACGAGAAAATTCAGGTCGCTGATGCGCGGAACGACGCGCTTTTCGCCCGTCGTGATGCCGCGGCGTTCGGCGTTGCTGACGAGCGTCTCGAGGTTGGCGATGCTCGTCCGCACCGACACGCCCGACGCCTGGCTCACGTGCGGGCTGTGCCGCGCGAGCCGCACGACTTCCTCGACGACTTCGCTCATGAATTGTGGGATATCGACATGCACGCCGCTGTCCGAGCCGTTGCTGTTCCGCTCAACCCATGCGTTCTGCTGCGCGATCTCGATCCCTTCGGTCACGCTCTCGGGGTAGTGCGTACGGATGACCGATCCGATGCGGTCCTTCAGCGGCGTGACGATCCGCCCGCGGTTCGTGTAGTCCTCGGGGTTGGCGCTGAAGACGAGGCACACGTCGAGGTTCAGCCGGATCGGGTAGCCGCGAATCTGCACGTCGCGCTCTTCGAGCACGTTGAATAGACCCACCTGGATGCGCGGCGAGAGGTCGGGGAGCTCATTGATCGCGAAGATGCCGCGGTTGCTTCGCGGGATCAGCCCGTAGTGCATCGTCGATTCGTCGGAGAGGTATCGGCCCTCGGCGTGCTTCACCAGGTCGATCTCGCCAATGAGATCCGCGATCGTCACGTCCGGCGTCGCCAGCTTTTCCTTGTAGCGGTCGTTGCGGTGCACCCATTCGATCGTCGCGTCGTCCCCCTGTTCGGCCACGAGACGCTTGCCGGTCTTCGTCATGGGCTCAACCGGATCGTCGTTGATCTCCACGCCGGCCAGAATGGGCATCCACTCGTCGAGCAGCAGCGGAAGCATCCGCAGGATGCGCGTCTTGGCCTGCCCGCGCAGCCCGAGCAGCAGCATGTCATGCTTCGCGAGGATGCCGTTGATCAACTGCGGCAACACGCTGTCGCGGTATCCAACGATGCCGGGAAACAGCGCTTTGCCGGCGCGGAGCTTCCTGATCACGTTGCGGCGCAGCTCGTCCTTCACGGAGGCTGGTTTGTAGTCCGTCTCTTTCAACTGCCCGAGCGTGGCGGGGCGGGGGTGGGTCATGAAAATGCTCTCTCCTCGAAGGTGTGAAACGAACGGATGATAGGAACCGGAGGTGGGACGAATCCAGCGAGTCAGCCACCACTCACAGGGGCAGGTAATGGATCGCGCCGCTCCATTCTTCCGCCTCGCTCGCAACGCCTATCAGAACGAGACTCTCGATCAGGCGTCTGATCCGGCGGGCTTGCGGAACGACGAGCAAGCCTGGAAGCGGAAGTCCTGCGTTCAGCCGAGCGCGTGCGTGCGCAATCATCGTGTTCACGTCGTGCGTGACAACGATGAAACCGTGCTCGGTGGCAAAGGCCAGAAGTTCCGGATCGGGTCGATCATGCAGCTCCACGTCCCGCGCGCGGATGAACTCGATGGTCGGCTCCGCCCTCTTGACTCCTTCGCTGACGGCGGATTCGAGATTGTGATCGGCCAGAAACCGCGGGCGCGACACGACGTTGAATCTCCCTACCGCGTCGGAAGTTCGCGCGACCGTTGCAGCGCGCGGAGACGCAGCACGACCGGCGGGGGATTGGCGTCACACTCGGCCTTGAATTTCGCCCACACTTCGTCCTGCTTTCGCACGTAGGCCGCGATCTCGTTCGGATGGGCGATGATGAAGGTGATGGCGCCGTACACCTGCTCCAGGTTGAGGGAAGGGTACGATTCGCGGATGGACTCCGGCGACTGCCCTTCCTGCCACCCCGCAAGAACGGAATCAACCATCACGCGCGTGCCCGCAACACGCATCACGCCATGCTCGTCGGTGATCACGTATTGCTGGGGAGCGTCAGACATGCGTTCTCGCTGATTTCATCATAGCGTCCCACCGGAGCTTTGTCGCACGCGACGATAGCCAAGAATGAGCGTCGCCACGGCGCGGATGGATCGGGCTTACGTCAATGAGGTCGAGAACGGGAAGCGATCGCTGAGCGTGGATCGGATGCCGCGGCTTTGCTCCGGGCTCGACGTCTCAAGCGGGACGTTGATGAATTGACATCATGAGAGACGACGATAAGACCGAGGTCGGCCGCAAGCTGAAGAACCTCGGAATCTGACAATGTGGGTAATGCGATGTGGCGAAGTCGAACAAAGCGAACGGAAGGTTCGCGTAGCAAGACGCCGCTTACGATCACGTCTCGCAAGTCATTGTCGGCCAGGAAACGTGGCTGGCTCAATCGCGCTCCGAACTATTTGTTGACGGTTGCTTCGGCGCGCATGAGGGCGCGCAGGCGATCCACGACCGGGCTCGGATTCGCTTCGACCTTCGCGCGAAGCTGCTTCCACACCTCTTCCTGGCGCTTTAGATAAGCTTCGACTTCGTCACGGTGCGCGAGGTAGTACGTGATCGCGCCGTAAACCTGTTCCAACGTCAAAACCGGGTACTGAGCGCGGATCGCTTCCGGGCTATGGCCCTCAAGGAACGAAAGTACGAGGGAATCCAAAGTGACGCGCGAATTCTGCACATGCATCACGCCGTATTCGTTTGTCGTCACGTACATTTCTGAAGTCGGCATCGCTAACCCTCCGAGGGATTATACACCACGCTTATGCGCGCGTGTCGCCCTCGTCGTTCTGATCCGGCACCGATGCCCGCTTCCCCGACTCGGCCCAGGCGTCGACGTACTTCGTCTTCGTCGGCGGCGGGGCAGAGCGCGGGAAGAAGAACCGCCCGATGCGGAAGGTCATCAGCAACCCGACCAGCAGGGCGAACAGCACCAGCGACATCAGAAGCCAGGAGTACGCCGCCAGATCCCGCCGCTGCTTTGGGTCGGCGTCCTGCGCCGCCGACATCGCGGGCTTCAGGTAGTAGAACGCGACGAAGACGATCAACGCCGTGAAACAGACGAGGAACAGCAGCACGGCCCACGGCGTGCGGCCGGCGCGGAATCGTCGGTGCGGAGAAAGCATGTTCCAGTCCGATCCCCTCTCCCGGTGCTCCGGGAGAAGGTTTAGGATGAGTGCAATTTCGCTCGTCGAAAGAGCGTTTGGCATTCCAATTCTACGCACCGTCCACTACGTCCACGGCGGGCCGGTGCGCGGATTCACGGCGTGTTTCCGCTCGAGCTTGCGGACCATTTCCTTGTCCTCCTCGTCCAGGCTCTTGGGCGAGACGATCCTCGTGGTGACAAACTGATCGCCCTGCTCCTCCCCGCGGTGAATTCCGCGGCCCTTGATGCGGAGCCTTGCGTGGCTGCTCGTGCCCGGGGGGATCGTGAGGGTGACGGATCCTTCGAGCGTCGGCACTTCGATTTTCGTGCCGAGCAGCGCCTCGTACAGGCTCAGCGGCAGGTCGAGCAGGATGTCAAGCCCGTCCCGGCGGAAGTATGGATGCGGCTGGACCTTCGTGACGATGAACAGGTCGCCCGGCTCGCCGTGGGACTGCTGGCCCTTGCCGCGGATGCGGACGCGGCTGCCG
>JBBSLV010000363.1:0-4454 GCA_038233535.1 Tepidisphaerales bacterium
CGCCACCATTCCGGATGGCGAGCCCCTTCTTGTCCTGGAAGACGACGCGGAACCCTTCCTTGTGCCCCGCGCGGACGAGGATCGCGCCCACGACGCCGATGCCCATCCCGCCCACGCCTGACATATGCACGCGCCACACGTCGCCGGCGTTGCTCATCTCGTGAAATGGCTTCGGCTCCGGCAACTTGTCCAGCGCCATGTGCGGAAGCGTGTAGCGCCGGCGCTTCTGGCGGACGATCGTCACCTGCTCGAAGCTCGGGCATGGCTTGACGCTCGTCCCCGCGTCGTTGCTCGTGCGCACGCGCTCGCAGGCACCGTCGTTCACGCACCACGTCAGGTCGGTATCGATCTTCTTGCCGTAATCCGTGTCGATGGTCGTGAGGCCGGGGCAGGCCGTCGCCTTGGTGCATTCCAGGCAGTTTTCGCACACCTCCGGCGTGATGTTCATGTGCGTCTTGCGCGGGAGGTAGCCCTTCTCCTTGATCGTTTTCTTTTCCTCGCGTGCCTGACGCCGGTGGTAGGTGATGCCGCATTCCTTGTCGGCGATGACCACCTTCACGCCGTCGCTGAGGATCGTTTTCTCCAGCACGCGCTTGTACATGTCGCGATCGGCAGGCGAGAGCTTGCTGACCGTCAGCTTCGACGTGCCCGCCATTCCGCGGACGATTTCGGAGATGTCCTGAATGGCCGAGCGGTTGCCCAGCAGGTCGACTTCGGTCCCCGGATGTTCCTGATGCCCGGTCATCGCGGTCGTTCCGTTTTCCAGGATGATGAACGTGATGTCCTGCCCGGCCTTGATCGCGTTGCTGATCGCGAGCTGCCCGGAGTGGAAGAACGTGCCGTCGCCCATGAACACGATCTGCTTGTTGGTGATGAAAGGGTCGATGCCGCTGCCGGTCCCCCCGCCCAACCCCATGCCGCTGTAGTTGTGCATGAGCTGTTCGGTGGGGGCGAACATGAGCATGGTGTAGCAGCCGGTGTCACCATGCGCGACCATGTCCACGGGGCCCATCCCGTGGTGTTTCATCATGTAGTCCTTGTCCATGAAGTTTTTGCGCACTTCGAGCAGGACGGCCGACGAATCGCGGTGCGGGCACCCGGGGCAGAAGGTGGGCGTGCGGAGAACGATCTTGTCGGAGATCACCTGGAGCTTGGGCTTGGACGCCTCGCGCAACCGCTTCAGCTCGGCCGAGAGCTTGCCGTTGCGCATGTGCTCGGGGAGTTCTTCCGTGCCCTTGAGCAGCGGGATGAGCTTCTGCGCCAGGACCGACGTGTTCAGCCCGCGCGTGTCGGGGATGCCGTCGGCAATGGCACGGGCATCCTGCCCGTTTTCTTGGTTTTCTGAATCCGAAGACACGGGCTGGAAGCCCGTGCCACTGGGAAACCGCTTGCCGTAGAGCCGCGAAACGACGTCGACCGCTTCATCGTGGGGCAGGAACCGGAACGCCGCATCCCGGATGTTCTTCTCGAGGAAGCTCCGCCGCTCCTCGATCACGATCATGTGCTTGCAGAGTTTCGAGAACTCCGCGACGAGTTGCTCGTCGGCGGGGTAGCTCATCCCCAGGTTCAGGATCGGGAACACGCCGAGCAGGCCCAGGTCCGACAGCACGTGCTCGAGGTACGGCCGGCCCATGCCGGTCGTGATGAAGCCGTATGTGGCACGGGCATCCTGCCCGTTTTCTTGTTTTTCTGAATCCGAAGACACGGGCTGGAAGCCCGTGCCACGTATGATCCGGTTCATCCCCAGCTCGCGCGCCCGGTCCATCGTCATCCGGTAGCGCTCATCCGTCTGCAATTCCTTCATCCACGTGCGCGGGGGGAGCAGCACGGTCTTCTGCACCGGGATTTGCGACGTATCCAGCGCGATCTTGTGGTTGGTGTTGAGCGTGGGGAACTGATTGGGGCGGACTTCGACCGTCCCGCCCCCGTCGGCCTGGGCGACGGTGACGATATACCCGATGTACAGCCCCGCGGCCTGGGACAGCTTGAAGGACAGGTTGATCCAGTCCTTCACTTCCTGAAGCGACCCCGGCTCGACCACCGGCATGCGCAGGTGCTCGAAGAGGAATCGGCTGTCGGCGGGAACCTGCGTCGAATCGCACCACGGGTCTTCGCCGGAAATGACGACCGCGCCGCCTTCGGGGTGGGCGCCGGCCAACGTTCCGAGTGCGAGTGCGTCCGCGGCGACATGCGTGCCGACGCTCTTGAACGCGACGATCGACCGGCAGGGCGCCATCTGCGAGCCGTTGACGGCCGCAACGCCCAGCGCTTCGTTGTTCGCTTGAAAGGCTCGAACGCCCTTGGCCTTCAGCAGGTCTCCGATGTCGCCCAGGACATCGAAGAACCCGGCCACGGGGGAACCCGGGTAGCCGGTCATGAGATGGACGCCGCCCTCGGTTTCGAGCGCGCCCTTCACGAGCAGTTCATTACCAATAAAGACTTCGCGGCCTGACTCGGCCAGGAAGCGGGGATCGATCGCCATGTCAGTCGTTCCTTGAGCGGCGGGAGGGGTAGGGATGAGGGATGAAGGGTGAGGGATGAAGAAGGCAAAACGCGCCTCCTTCCATCCCTCATCCCTCATCCTTCATCCCTGTTCGTACTCCTCGACGTGGCTTACGGCCGCCGGTTTCTTTTCACCGCTTGCAGCCGCAGGGGACGCCGTTTGACACCGCAGGTAAAAGACTCCTGACCCAAGGGAGCCAAAGGCTCCCGCGCCGGGATTTAATGGCCGGCGGGGCCGAGATTCATTCCATTGCTTCCCCGACTATCGGATCAAGCCGCCAGTCGGGGATATTCATCTTATCCCAAGCCGATCGGATGTGAAGCCCGATCGGGTCGTGGAGGAGACAGAGAGGGACAAGGGAGTCCCTGAATCGAACGTACGCTGAATCGGCACCCCCTGTTCACCCGGGGAAGACGCTCCGGCTACCGCGCGCGAAATAACCCGGAAATCACCACAAAATCCACGTCAGCACGCAGAGGCCGGCGAGGATCACGCCGACCCAGACGAAACGCGGAACGCGCCGGGGAACGTCCACCCCGCCGACGAAATTGCCGCACAGCGGGCAGACGTCGGCGTCCTCGTGGATCGGCCTCTTGCAGAACGGGCAGGGGATCGAGTCTTTGGCGTCGCCGGCTTCGTCGGGATCCTGATCCGACGCGAGGGGATCCTCGTCGACGGAGTCGTCGTCGTCGTCCTCGCGATCACCTTCGTCAACCGCGTACGCCACGTGATCAGATCTCCGCGCTTACGCCCGCGCCGGCACCGCGATGTCCGTCATCATCAGCACGCCCGGCGGCGCTTTGAGCACGCGCGGGATCGCGTTGACCAGCGACGCGACCGTCGCGTGGTCCCCCGCGACGCCGCCGTTCACGCGCACTTCCAAAGGCGGGTCGCCGGTGATCTTCACCGCGTCGTGCGGATCCTGAGCGCCCAAATACATCTTCAAGTCCATGTACACGCGCTGCACATCGCCGACCTTGCCGACGACCTGTTGGTGAATGCCGCAGCACTGGCCTTTTTTCACGTCGAAGAACTTGGTTTTGATGTCGTACGGCGCGATCATCGGCTCGAACAGCTCGTACGTCTCGGTGAACTTCCAGCCCATCGCGTAACCGATCAGCGCCAGCGACTCGAGGAACCCCGCGTGCCCGGCCTTGCCTTCCTTGAACAGCCGGCGCATCTCGTCGGGGTCCATTCCGCTGCCGATCTTCTTCTGAAGCGGCATCCTGCGGGTGGTCGCGTTGACGACGCGCCGGCAGTAAATGTGCTCGACCGTGCGCGACACGCCGGTCATGCAGACGGGCAGCACGTCCATCACGAAGCCGGGGTTCACCCCGGTGCCCAGGACGCGCGCGTTGTGCTTCTTGCAAACCTCATCAAGCTCTTTCGACAGCGCCGGCGCGCGGAAGCTGGGGACGAGAAGCTCTTCGCACGAACTGACCGCGCTCACCCCGCGCTCGGCCATGGGCATGATCTGCTTGATCGAGACGTCCGCCTTGCTGCCGGCGGTGTGGAGGACGACGTCGGGCTTGTGCTTCTCGTAAAGCTCTTCAAACGTTTTATAGACTTTCGCACCGGCGAGTTTCGCGTCGCCGGTAACATCGCCGACGGTCCTGCCGACTTTGGCGGGGTCGATGTCGATGCCGCCGACGACTTCGATCCAGTCCTTTTCCGCCGCGAGCTTGACGCTCTCGATGCCGATCGGGCCGAGCCCGAACTGTGCTACTTTCACCTTGGCCATGTCGTTGTTTTCTCCGGAAAATGAGTCGAAACGGTATTTGTATCGGAGCGGATAGGACATCACAACCATGATGAAGAACCGCCGCGACGAAGAATCGCGCCGAGGACCGGGGCGTGGGGCCCCCCCGCCAACGGAACCCGACCCCCGCCGGAAGGCCGGGGGGGGCGGCCCCCCCGCTGGGGGGCGCCCGCCCGCCCCGAGTTGAAAAAC
>JBBSLV010000364.1:0-4441 GCA_038233535.1 Tepidisphaerales bacterium
ATGCGGGTACTTCTCTCTCCTCCAGCCGAAAAGACAGCCTAGGAGAACCCGCTGCCCGATGCAGCGCACGAAATCAACTACAGGTCTTCATAGCTCCGTTGACCGGACCCGGCCAGTTGCAGCAGCGCGTGATGCGGACTCCCGGACCACGCGGCGGCGACGTCATCCTCGGTGATCCCATCGCCCAGCAGGGTGACGGCATCACCGATGCGATCGTTCGGGCCGAGCTCAACAAACGCCGACTGCATCCCAACCTCCAGAATGCTCCTGCGGACGCCGTTGACCATGCAGGGGCCGGTTCGCAACCCGTTGGAATAGCCGACGAGGATCACGCCGTGGCGGTGGGTGGGGGAGACGAATCCGCTGTACCCAGTGGGGCCGCGGGTGTCGCGGGCGTCGACGAGCGTCGCGGAGACGGTCGTGCTCCCGCGGTACAGCGCGAGCCCCGGCCGGACCGCGTCGAGCCATGCCCCCGGCTCGTCGAGCAAAGCGGTTCCGGCCGCGTGCAGTTTGGCGCGATGGCCGAGCAAGTCATACAGCAGCTGCGCCTGAGGCAGCGTGTTCGCGTGGGTCATCGCCTCGTCGCACCCGCCGGCACGCTTGACCTCTTCGACGTCCTCCGGCGGGCACCCGAAGCGCTGCTGCCCCGCGTCGACGGAAAGAACCGGCCGCGCCGCTCGCAGCGCCGCGGCGCGGTCTTTTGTCCACACGACGGGCCGGACGTTGCGCGAAATGTAGTCCGCGGGATCGTTTGACTCCCCGATCAGCGCAATCGTCGGCCGGTTCGTCAGCTCATGAATGCGATAGGCGATCGGTTCGGCCAAGTCGAAGACGTAGAACGACTCGACCAGATCCGCAATGGCCGGCGCGACGCGCTGCGCCCCCAGCCCGTACGCGTCGGCTTTCACGACGGCGATGACCGGCTTGCCCGTCTTCGTCCGAATCGCAGACACGTTCGCGCGGATGCGGGCGAGGTCGATCTGCACAGTCACGTGCGCTTTGGGCGTCATAGCGACATTTGAATCCAGCAGGGGCGATTGGTCGAGGCTACGCAGCCGGCGGAGAATCCACGGGCGCGGCGGCATTCGCGTAGGCCTGATGCAAATGCACCGGCTCCTTCGGCTTCTTGCGCAGCTTCAGGTTCAGCATCTCCACCCCGATGCTGAACGCCATTGCGAAGTAGATGTACCCCTTGGGGATGTGCCGGTGGGATGCATCGATGATCAGCACGACGCCCACCAGGATCAGGAACGAGAACGCCAGCATCTTCACCGTCGGGTGACGATTGACGAAGTTGCTGATCGGCCTGGCCGCGAACAGCATCACGCCGACGGCGACCACCACGGCTGTGACCATGATGATCAGCCCCGTGGTGCGGTTGTCCGGGTCGGTCTGCACCATGCCGACGGCGGTGATCACGCTGTCGAGGCTGAAGACGGCGTCGAGGATGATGATCTGCGTGATCACGCTGGCGAACGTGGCCGTCGCCTTGCCCCCGCCGTGCTGCTCGCCCTCGAGCTTGTTGTGGATCTCGGTAACGCTCTTGTAGAGCAGGAACAACCCGCCGATGAGCAGGATCGCGTCGCGCCAGGTCAGGAACGTCTTGTCCCCGAGGATGGGGCTGAACCAGTGGCCGATGAGGGGAATCGGCGTCGTTAGACTCATGATCCAACTGATGCAGAACAGCAGAACGATGCGCATGATCATCGCCAGCGACAGCCCGGTGGTCCGCGCCTTGTTCTGCTGCTCCGCCGGCAGCTTATCGGCCAGCACGGAGATGAAGATGATGTTGTCGATGCCCAGGACGATCTCGAGGATCGTCAATGTGACCAGCGCAATGGCCGCCTGGGTGGAGAACAGCTCGGTGATGCCTTCGCCGGACGCGCCCTGCGTCGTCGCGGCGGCGAGAGTCACAATGGTTGTTAACAAGTCGATCGCTCCTTCGTTGGTGGCAGGAGTGTAATGATCCGCCGCGCGATGGGGTAGGTCGGAAACGGTAAAGGTATGATCCCCCGCGTGGCGGTCTACCACTTCACCCTTCACGCGATGGGATCGTGGAAGGCGGACCATCCGCGCGGGTACACGGTGCGCGAGGAGGGATATCAGCTTCCCGATCCCGACGAGCAACGGAGGCGCGAGCAGAATCTCTCGCAGCCGATTGTCGGGTTTGACGAAGCGATGCAGCGGGTGCTCGTTGCCGGGACGCACGACATCTGCCGGCGTCGGCAGTGGTATCTCTACGGCGCGGGGAATGATCCAACGCACTTCCACGCACTCGTCGGGTGGCACCACTTCGTCGATTGGCAGGAGGCACGTGACACGTTGAAGAACATCCTCAGTCTGTTTCTCGGGAGATGGACGGGGATTCAAGGAAGGACGTGGTTCGTCGAGGGAGGAAGTCGCAAGCGCGTCGAGACACGCAAACACTTTGACTACCTGCTCGACACGTACTTCCCGGATCATCGCGGGGTGTTCTGGAGACGGGGAATGATGTTGCCGGAGATTCCGGAGTGGGTGCTGACGGGCTACGGAAGGAAAACCCGGAGCTTCCGCTACCGGCTACGAGGAAGAGAAGCGCGATGCTCCTCCTCCCCCTCCTCCTGACAGCCGGTAGCGGAAGCTCCGCTTTTCTTTCTTCGTCTTCTTCCGTCGATCTGAACGCCGACCGTTCATGCTGTCCGCGCGACGGAGGGTCCGGACTAAAGTCGCCCGCGACGATCGCGGAATGGTGGGGATGGATCCCACCCCTACGAGCTCTGATCGTCCTGTTTCTTCTCCCGCATGTTGCCCATACCGCATTCGGGGCAGCGGTCGGGCGAGGCGCGGAGGTCGTAGCCACACGCAACACAGCGCCCCGCGTGCTGCCGATCCCAGCGGACGCGCGCCGTGCGCACGAACCACCACCGCAGCGGGAGGATGGCCAGCAGCAGCACGAGCACGAAGCGCGGGAGCGTGATGCCGAAGAACGGTTCACTGAAAAGCGTTCCCCACTGCACGGTGGCTCCCGCGAATCTCATATCAACGATGCCCTTGCCGCGGAGGCGGTAAAAGTCGGGTGGGTTCGCGACGGGCACTGCTTTCGAACTGTAGTGAGCACCCCAGGTATCCGCAGCTGGCGGGTTGGACCACCTGGCCTGCACGCGACGGGCTGACCCCGTGAAGGCGAAGCGGCCGAGCGGCGTGTCGCAGTACCACCACGAGTAGGCGTTACGAGGCCGCGTCCATTCCCACCCCGCCAGCGCGAGGCATAGGAGTGCGACGGCTGAGAGGACGGTCAACGGTCGGGGCGGGCGAGACCGGTTGCGCTCGGGGCGGGGGTGACTCGCCGGTTCCGCGTCACGCAAAGGAGTCGGCGAGTTCATTGACCCTGAGGTTTGGCGTCCCTGACGATGACCTTGTCGTTCGGAACGAGCAAGACGTCGCCCGTGTTCTGGCGAATCAGCGGGCCGACGTCCACGCTGATCATCTCGCCTTGGTCGGGCCCTTCACGCGTGATGACGGCGGTGCCCTCGTACTTCTTGTCATCCCCTGACAACCCACCGACGAGGATCAACTGCCGCAGCGTGATCGGCTTGTCCATGCTGTACGTGCCGGGCCGCTCGACAAATCCACCGATGAAGTAGGTCCCCGGCTGTGTTGTCGCCTGCGTCGTCGCTGGCAGCAGAGGCTGTGTCGTCGCCGCGCGCGGCGCGGTCTCCCAGGGCCGCAGCAGCACGACGACGGCGATGAGGATGACCGCTCCGGCGACGCCCCATCCGAGCAGATGCATTCGTTTCACGCGATCATCCCTTCTGATCCGGGCAAGAGTGGTCCGCACGTGACGCCCCTGTTGCGGCACAACACGCGCTCATCGTATCCCCATGATCACTTCCATCGTCAACTGATCCAGCTTCTCGTACGGCAGCCGCTCCTTCGCAAGCTCCACGCGATCCAGCGGCGCGTCCAGCAGCTTCTTCGCGTTCTGCGCGGAGAACTTCTTCGTCAGCTTCCCGATCGGATCGTCCTGATTGATGAGCGTGCGCAGCCCCTGAATCTCCGCGTCGCCGTTCCACCGCGCGACCTTCTCCTCGAGGATCATGTACGTCCGCATGCACCCGCGGGCGAAGTCCTTTACATCTTCCATGTCGCTGGTGCGCAGGGCGTGGGCGTCGAAGTGGCGCGAGCCGTTGTACTTGTAATCTTCCAGCAGTTTTACCAGGAAGAAGGCGTGCTTGAGGTTGACCTGGCCGAAGCGGAAATCCTGGTCGTAGCGGCCGAACTCCTGGTCGTTGAGGTCGATGTGGAACAGCTTGCCCATCTCCAGCGCCTGGGCGACGTGGTGGACGAAGTTGAGGCCGGCCATGTGCTCGTGGGCGACTTCGGGGTTCAAGCCGCACATCTCGGGGTGATCGAGCGTGGGAATCAGGGCGAGATAAGAACCGGTGACGGCGAAGTACATGTG
>JBBSLV010000365.1:0-4430 GCA_038233535.1 Tepidisphaerales bacterium
GACGTTGACGGCGTTGCCGTTCTTGATCAGCGTGTACCGTCCGCTGTCGGGGGTGTAGCGGAGCACGAGATGGTTGTTGGACTGGTTGTACGAGTGGACGGCGAGGTCATTCACCGCCGAGCTGTTTGACGAAGTCGGCGCGGGCTCGCTGAAGGTCACGCTGTTGGACAGCACGCCTTTGCTGTCGCGCATCCGGTACGTGGCGGTGCCGCTGTGTGTGATGTTGACGTCGCCGTTGGAGTCGGAGACGTTGACGGCGTTGCCGTTCTTGATCAGCGTGTACCGTCCGCTGTCGGGGGTGTAGCGGAGCACGAGATGGTTGTTGGACTGGTTGTACGAGTGGACGACCAGGTCATCGACGCCGTTCGACGCGGAATCGCCGCTGCCGCCGGAGATTGTGTCGTTTCCCCCGTTGCCGTGAATGATCGATGGTTTGGTGATCTCGTCGGTGATCCAGAGGTTGTCGGCTTTGGACCCGCCCACGAGTTCAATGCGATTCACCGAGTCGGTCGAGTAGTTCTTCGTCTGTCCGTTGTGACAGGCGACCAGCGTCGACGACCCGCGCAGCCACACGCCCAAGTCATTGCCCGACGAGGAGTCGCCCGTGATCTTCAACACCCCGCCTGAGAGCGAGACGCTCGACAGCAGCCGGCGCCCTTCAAGCGTCTCGAACACGTTTGCGTTGCGGTTCCCATTGCCCATGCGATGTATCCCTTCCTGGTGATTGCAGCAGCGCCGGCGAACTCCCGCGCCAACGGGCTGCGTGCAGGCGACGGCGCGCACCCAGCGCGGACGTCACCGGTCAAACTTTGAACGAGGCATTACGGCCTAGTTTGTCGCTGCGGCGGGAAGTGGAGGAGCAAGCCCAAAAATGCTCCTACCCGCACAGCGTGGGCGGGGAGATAAGGAAATGATCGACCGGGTTCAACCCCAAAAATGACCAAAAAAGTAAAGCACCCCCTGCACGAATTTTGTGCACGGGCTGGCATGACCCGTAAGTTAAGCTATATGGCAATTTACGAGACCCGAGCCGCCCATTTTTGCTCGATATTGCCCGAGAAAAAAGAAAAAATTCCCACCTATGCTGCGCAACAAATCAACGCCGACTGCGCAGCAAATGCGCTCAAAATGCGTGTGTTAAAATCGAGAACATGCGCCGGGCAGGTGCTCTGTAACGATCGTATCGCCAACGGAATAATCAAATGTCTTTACCTTTCCCCGCCCGCCCCTAAACTGACCCCGCAGGGCCGTTAGCTCAGTTGGCTAGAGCGCCTCCCTTACAAGGAGGAGGTCATCCGTTCGAGCCGGATACGGCCCATCCTTGCCCACGCCTTGGCAAATCTTTTTGCGCGATGTTGCACCTTGATCGCGCAAAGGGACTTACGGAAATCGCACGTTTCCGAAAGAATTTATCAACTCTTTCTCCGAGGCTTTTCCTGGATTCCCGCTCATCCTGTGCGCGACTGTGAATCCAAACGCGCACGATCGGGGGGTGAGGCGGTGGCGGCCGGTGCCGACGCCGGGGAGCGCCGCGTGTCTCCCCCGTGATGCGTACGATGACCCACGGATCGCTCCCCACAAGCCGCGCGGCGGGGGCGATCGGAAATGGAGCTCCTTCATGCACTGCCGATACCGCCGAATCGTCCAAACGATCGTTCCCCTGTTCTTGCTCCTCGCCCTGTGCGCGCCGGCTGTCGCACGCGTGATCACGGTCGGCCCGGCGCGCGAGGCCAGGACGCTCAACGCCGCCCTTGCCCGCGCGAAATCGGGCGACGAGATCGTCCTTGACCGCGCGATCGAGCACCTCACGAGTGGGGTCGTCATCCGTGTCGACGCGATCGAGATTCGCTCGGCCGACGGGGCCGGGGAGCCCGCGACGATCCGCAACACCTCCGTCGGCGAGTGGCCCATTACGATCCACCACCGCGGAGAAGGGCTGATCATCAAGAACCTCACCATGGCCGGGGTCGAGGGCGTGAACGTCACGGCCATCCGGGCGCGGGGGAAACGGCTCATCGTCGACAACGTCACCCCGGCCGCGTCCATCTGGCGCTTCGTTCACGTCGATGGCGCGGAGCAGACGGTTGTCCGCAACTGCACGGCGCCGGTGCTGGTCGACTACACCGTCTGCACCTTCGGCGCCGAAAGCCGCGACCTGCTCGTCGAGCGCTGCACGTTTGGCGGGAGCACGAAGGAGCACACGATCCGCACGCACAAGATCAACGGCGCCGTCTTCCGCGACTCGACGTTCAGCGTCGGGGGGTGGAAGTCCGCGATGAACCTGCGCGACGGCGCGAACGTGCGGATCGAGAACTGCACGATCAACGGCCCCCTCGGCATCGGCCCGCTCGCCGACGGCGACGGGGGAATCAAGCACCCGACCGACACCCCCGAGCAGCGCGCCAAGCGCGACGACCTGCTCCGCCGTTCCATGCGCAACGTCATGCTGAAAAACTGCACGATCGACACGAACGGAATCACCGTCGAGATGGGCGTGCAGAACCTCGTGTTCGAGGGTTGCGTGATCAAAACCTCGCGCCCCTACGTCCTTCGACTGAACCGCGACGAATACGAGCCCTGGCGGAACGTTCCCAGCGGGCGAATCGTGCATTGCGAACTGATCGGCCCGCCCGGGCTACGCGCATTCGAGCGCGAGCGCCCGGACTTCCACGTCATCGGCACGCTGATCAACGGCCGGCGCGTGCCGGACACCACGGCGCCAACGACGCAACCCGATGGTCCCGGCGGCGCCGTGCCCGGTGAAGTGCGCGATGAACTGCCCGGTGAAGTGCGCGATGAACTGCCGGCGCCGAATCCGACGACCCCGCTGACGACACAGCCCGGTCCCCAGGCCGACGCGCCGCATCGCGAGGACGTAATGGCGGCGCTGGATCATGTGGATGACGCGCTGGCGCAGCTGCACGTGGCGCGCGGTCGGCTGCACGCTTCGACGCAACCCGCAGCCGGCGCGCCGTAGCGCCGTAGCGAATTGATCCCCGGACTCCGCTTCGGTCGCGAAGCTCCCTGCGCTCCGCCCCGGGGCGTAGCGCAGCGGAGTCCCGGGGATTCCTCCTTTCGCTACGCGGCGCGAGCGATCCACCAGCGATCCGGGATGACACGGATGGTTCCGCATATACTCCCGTGCATGCGCATCATCCGCTCCATTTCCGAAGGTGAAATCCACTCTCCGTAGTCAATCCATTCATTTTGCCGGCAGCGCCGCTACAATCCGCCTCATGGCGACAACGCTCGAAAACCGGACGCTCGACGAGAATACGCAGGACTTCCTGGAGCAGGCGGCGGCGTCGAAGTTCGAGTTCCACCAGGTCAGCGTCAAGGCCGCCGGCGACGAGAAGCTCAAGGCGTCGATCAACAACGCCGTTTTGCGCCAGCACACCGGGCGGCAGCTGCGCATGCTCGAACTGCCGAACCCCGACGGTCTTCGCGAGCTGGCGGGGCAGATCAAGCAGCACGCGATCGAGCACCTGGACTACTACCTCGAACAACTGGCCGCGAACGTCCGCAAAAACGGAGGCCACGTCCACTTTGCGCGCGACGGGCGGGAAGCGACGAAGATCATCCTCGACATCGCCGCCAAGGCGAACGCGACACGGTGCATCAAGAGCAAGTCGATGGTCAGCGAGGAGATCGACCTCGCCCATGCGCTGGAATTGGCGGGGATGGACGTCGTCGAGACGGACCTGGGCGAGTTCATCATCCAGATCAGCCACGACAAGCCCAGCCACCTGGTGGCGCCGATCGTGCACAAGGACCGGGCGTCGATCGCCAAACTGTTCAGCGAATATTTCGGCACGCCGTACAACGACGATCCCAACGCGCTGACGATGCAGGCGCGGCATTACCTGCGCGACAAGTTCCGCTGCAGCGACTTCGGGATGACGGGGGGGAATTTTCTCGTCGCCGAGACCGGCCACGTCGCGTGCGTCGAGAACGAGGGCAACCAGCGGCAGAGCGTGACGACGCCGCGCGTCCTGGTGAGCCTCGTGGGCATCGAGAAGGTCGTGCCGCGGATGGTGGACCTGGCGGTGATGCTCAAGCTGCTTGCCCGCAGCGCGACGGGTCAGCCGTTCACCGTGTACACCAACATCTTCGGCGGCCCGCGCGACTCCGGAGAGCGCGACGGCCCGGAGGAATTCCACCTCGTGCTGATGGACAACGGCCGGACGGAAATCCTCGCCAGCGAAGAGTACCGCGAGACGCTGCGCTGCATCCGCTGCGGCGCGTGCCTCAACGCCTGCCCGATCTACCGCAAGATCGGCGGCCACGCGTACGGGAGCGTGTATCCGGGCCCGATTGGCGCGCTGATCACGCCATTGTTTCAGGGGCTGGCCAACTTCAAGGACTTGCCGCAGGCGAGCAGCTTGTGCGGCGCGTGTTACGAAGCCTGCCCGGTGAAAATCAACATCCCC
>JBBSLV010000366.1:0-4415 GCA_038233535.1 Tepidisphaerales bacterium
CGTGCGCTACTTCCATCAAACCGAGCGCCGCATGGCCGAGCACCTGGGTGAGATCACGGCTTTGGACGTCGGCACGGCCATCACCAATCCCGCGCTGTCGAACGTGCACGACGCGAACGTCCTGCTCGATGCCGCCATACCCGATGACATGAGCGCCGCCGAGGCGTTCGACTCGGCGCGGGCGCACTTCGACGCGCAGGGGGCGCGCTGGTGGAAGTGCGTGCTGAACCCGTCGGCGCCGCCGGAGCGAACGGCGCCGCTCGCGGAGCAGCTCCTCGCGAACGGGTACGCGCGCGGAATGAGCGACATCCTCTACCTCGACCGCATGCCCGCCGCGACCGTCGCCGAGGCGGCGGGCGTGAAGATCATCCCCGCGCGCGCCAGCTACCGTCACGCGCGCCAACTCGCCGAGGAAATGGCCGCCGCCGCGGGCGAGCCGCAGCTCGCGGAGGTGTTGATCCTTGACCTGGACGACCCGCACTGGGACGCGGTGCTGGCGCTGGTGGGGACGGAAGCGGCGGGGCACGTCGGCGTGCTCGCGGTGGGGGAGATCGGGCGGATCGAGACGCTGCTTGTTTCCGAGAACCACCGCCGGCGCGGGATCGGTCGGACGTTGATGAGCCGGGCGCTGGAGATCTGCGCGCGGTCGCTGTTCAAGCACGTCTTCGTGTCTTGTCGGGCAGCGAGCGCGCCCGCGCAGGCGCTGTACGCGCAGCTGGGATTTCGAAAGGTCGGGGACTTTGTGGAGTTCAGGGCACCGTAACAGCACCGTAACAGCACAGGTTCGTGAACGCGCCCTTTCCATCGGCGGGCGAATCGCCATAATGCCGTGCTCGATCGCCGCAGACGCGCTATTTTTCACAGAGGATTCACGCATGGGCCCGACCAACGTCGCCTTGGTCAAGCTCTTTCAAGCTGATCAGCAGCTCCGCGAAGCCGAGCAGCGGCTTGACGCGGCCACGAAGAACGTCCGCGTGCAGGATCGCCGCACCAACGATCTGGCCGCACGCGTGCAGCAGGCGCAGCAAGCCCTGCGCGAGCAGCAATCCAGGGCCGCCAACCAGGAGCTGGACCTCAAAAGCCGCGATGCGCACATCGAGCGGCTGCGCACCCAGCAGCAGAACGCGAAGAACAACAAGGAATACCAGGTGTTCCTCATCGAGATCGCCACCGGCAAGGTCGACAAGGGCAAGATCGAAGACGAGACAATGAAGACGATGGAGGCCGTCGAGAAAGGCCAGGCCGAGTTGAAGGAGCTTACGGCCCAGCTCGAAAGCGACCGGACGAAGCTCGGGACGATGCAATCGGCCATCGGCGCGAAGGTCGCGGAGCTTGGGGCGGAGATCGAATCGTTGAAGCCCGCGCGGGAGGAGGCCGCGAAGGGCGTCCCACCTAAAGCGCTGGACGCATTCAATCGGCTGGCCGGGCATCTCGACGGGGAAGCGCTCAGCGCCATCAGCAAGCCCGATCGCCGGCGCGAGGAGTACGCGTGCACGGCGTGCATGATGGATCTCGTCACCGACGTCTACAACAAGCTGCACACGCGCGACGAGCTGGTCTTCTGCCCAAGCTGCCGGCGGATTCTGTACATTCCCGATGATCTCCCGCCGGAACTGGCGCTCAAGGCCCGGCCGAAGAGGAAGGAAGAAGTCGCCGCCGGCGCCGAGCCCGATCCCGGGCAGTGAAACAGATTATGCAGGGAAGCAAGACACGTCTCATCGTCGTCACCGTGGCTTTGTTCGGGGCAAGCCTCATAGGCTGCACCGTTCACAATCACCCGGCGCCGCCCCTGGACCAGCCGCAGCCGCAATCACAGCGACAACCCCAGGCGCCGGCCGTGCACAACGCCAGGACCGCGCCGGCCACGCGCAACGCGATTGCTCCCGGTCCGCTGCCGCGACCCGCGCCGCCTCCAGCCCCGCCTGCCGCGGCAGGCCGCGGCTACACGATCAAACCTGGTGACAATCTCTGGAACATCTCGAAAGAGATGTACGGGGATGGCACGAAATACCAGCGCATCCTCGACGCCAATCCCGGCCTGAACCCGGACAACATGAAGCCGGGGACGAGGATCGTTATTCCGTAACCCAGACCCGGGAGCGGCCCGACCGTTTAGCCGCCCTGCGCCGAGCTGCGACCGGCGGCCACCGTCTGCTGCACCCAACCGGCGTCATCGTCGGCAAGGGCGGGGTCACACGGCTTGGCGTAGTCGATTCGGTCGTAGCGCCCGTTGCGGTACGCCTGATCGAGGATCGGCTGGAGGTCGAGCGACACGTCCGCGTCACCGGGACGCAGCGGAATGCGAACAGCGGGAAGTTTCTGACGCAGCGTGATCGGGTACAGCTCAACCTTGTCAGGGCGGGTGTTGCGGCGAACACAGACACGATATGTCGTGCGGTACTTCGCGGGCATCTGATACCGCCTCGGCACCGATACCCATTCCCCACTGCGCACCAGATCGATCTCCACGATGCTGACGTTGCCGGCGAGCAGCTCGCGGTACTTCTTCAGATAGCTCTCGCGCCCTTCGCCTTCGATTTTGTTCGAGGGACTGAGGAACTCGATGACGGTGATGATGCGGTTGCCGTCGATGTCCATGATGACGATGTAAGGCTCGTTCACCGGTTCGGATTCGAGCTGAAGCACGATGGGTTCGGCGACCGCGATGCCGGCGACCGCGATTCCCCCGTCCGTCTCGGCGCTGCTCATGCTGAACGCGGAGGGGTCTTCGACGATCTTGACGTCGGGCATGATGAAGCGGGTGATTACACCCTGTGATTCGACGTAGACGCGTTCTTCCATGCGCGCGAGAAGATCCTCGGGCAGCTGTCCCAGGAGGGCGTCCGACGAGTACGCGGTCAGTCGGGTATGCACGTCGCGCCAATGCCGCTCGAGGTACGGGTCCATTCCCGGAAACGGGCTTTTGATCGGCTCGGGCATGTCCTTTATTATAGCCGCGCGGCTCGCATCCCGTTACAACACCGGCCACGATGAACGAAACCCTCACCCTCCAATTCGACGGCGGCTCCCGCGGGAACCCCGGTCCCGCGGGGATTGGCGTCGTGGTCAGCTCCTCCGACGGAACCCCCCTCATCACACTCGGTCGCTTCATCGGACGCGCCACCAACAACGTCGCGGAGTACAAGGCGCTCATCACCGCGATGGAGCAGGCGTTGAAACTCGGCGCCAAAAGAATCGTCATCTGCGGCGACAGCGAACTCGTCATCAAGCAGATGCGCGGCGAATACAAGGTTCGCCACCCCGACATGAAGCTGCTCTACGCCGAGGCCCAGAACCTGCTGGCCCGGTTCGATCAGGCGAAGATCGAGCACAACCTCCGCGGCAAGAACGCGGTGGCTGACAAGCTGGCGAACCTGGCGATGGACCGCAAGGCCGACGTGACGGGCGCAGGCGGCGGGGGGTCGTCGGACCTCGACACGCCGGCGCCCGAAGCGACCAAGGCCGGCGACCGGCTCATCTGCGCCCGCTGCGGCTGCGGCATCGAGGTGAAAAAACCTTCATCAATCCGTCCGCACCAGCTCAAGCCCTTCGTCTGTCAGTGCGGGAGCAAGATGTCCTGATGTCATCCGCCGCCCTCCATGGGATGACATTCATCCCCTATCAACCCATAATGCCGGACCCGCCGCGCGATGTGTTGTGCCGCGCGCTGGTGCAACGGGTGGCAACGGGTTTGAACGGATTCGGAAGGTCTCATGGACTTGTTGGCTGTCTTCAGCCCCGAGCAGGTGCAGGGTTGGTTTGAGTGGGGCGGGTACTTCATCCTCTTCGGGCTGCTGTTCGCCTGCGGGCTGGGGCTGCCGCTGCCGGAAGACATCCCGCTGCTGCTGGCGGGGTGGTTTGTCGCGCAGGGGAATATGAACCTCGTCATCGCCGGTTTGGTGGCATGGTGCGGGATCATCGGCGGTGACTGCGTCCTCTATTACTTCGGCAGGCGCTATGGGCTGGAGATCACGCGCGTGCCCTTCGTTGGCAAACACCTGACGAAGGAGCGAATTCTTCGGGCCGAACAATTGTTCGAGCAATACGGCATCTGGGTGGTCGGCGTCGGCCGGATGTTCGCGGGGATTCGCGGCGCGATGGTTGTCGCCGCGGGCGCTACGAAATTCAATTTCGCCAGGTTCGTCATCGTCGACGGGATCGCCGCGCTCTTCAGCGGGGGGTTGTTCGTGTGGCTGGGCTGGCTGGCGGGTAAAAAACTCGGCTCAATCGGGGAGATGCGCGAGAAGATCAAGGGCGTCGAGCATTGGGTCATTCTCGGCGTCGTTCTCCTCGTCGTCGGCCTGATCGGCTGGTTTTGGCTGCGAAAGAAATCGCACAAGCCGAAGCTGGCCGATGTCGCGCTCGAGAAGGTCGCCGAAAAAGCACATCGGCACGCGGAAGCGGGGGGCGTCGGC